>JBHHVO010000077.1:0-11481 GCA_046754365.1 Phycisphaerae bacterium
ATCGCGCGGATGTGCGGCGTCGACCCCAAGCTTCGTATCGTCCCGTTCCGCGGCCAGTTCTACAAACTCCCACCGCACCGCCGCCACGTCGTGCGCAACCTGATCTATCCCGTCCCAGACCCACGGTTCCCGTTCCTCGGCATCCACCTCACACGGACAATCCACGGCGACGTCGAGGTCGGGCCCAACGCCGTGCCGGCGTTTCGGCGCGACGGCTACCACCGCTGGAGTTTCTCGCTCGCGGACACCCTGAGTTGGGCGGGCTATCGCGGGTTCCACCGGCTCGCACGCGTGCACTGGCGGACCGGTCTCGCGGAGTTCGCGCGGTCGGCCAGTCGACGCGCCTTCGCAGCGGCCGTGCGGAGGCTCATCCCCGAATTGGCCGCCGCCGACCTCGTACGCGCCCGCAGCGGCGTTCGCGCTCAGGCCGTCGACCGCAATGGCGCCCTCGTCGATGACTTCCGCATCATCGACACCGACGACACCCTGCACGTGCTCAACGCGCCGTCACCGGCCGCCACCGCCGCCATCGCCGTCGGACGCCACATCGCACGAACCGCGACCGCGCGCTTCGGCATCGACTGACGTGGGTGCCCCGGCGCCCCGCGGCCCGCGCTCCGTCCGCGACCAGTGTCCACGTGCATCGAGGAAGCCCGGCGACGCCGAAATGCGTCCCAGCGCGCCGCCGGCCCAACCGGGCGGAACAGTGCGCCCAACCGCGCCGGGCAACTGCCGTACGATCAACGCCCGCACTCCGTCGACCGCGCCACGGACACGACTCAAACCGGACGCCACCGCCACGCGCGACCGCGATGCCACGTACCGGCCACTGCGTCATATACCGCAACATACTTCAGCCAGGATGGTATTTTTCTTCAAGTTATTGCGCCATCACTTCACCCTTGCGTCGCAGCATGTTCCTATTATGTGACGCCGTATTTTTTCGTGCATGACGGCATTTTATTCGGGCGTGCCGTCCTCGTCCGACACACGCGCAGGCGGACCGCCGACCGAGCGGTGAGGTGCCGTACACGGTCCGACACCACGGCGATGCGCTCGGTCCCGGCGGCTCGCCGACCTTGGGTTCCGCACGCGCCGGCGTCCCCTGCGTACGTGTATCGGTCGTGGCCATCATGGCGTAAGGCCCCGGACTCCGGGGCATGCATCCGCTCGGAGGGCGTCACGACCGGCGCGTCGGGAAAAAACCTGAAGAAAATCCGTCAAGGCACTTGACGCGCCCCCCTCGGGGCCATTAAACTCAGCAACGCGATTGGTTGGTAGTCTGCAGCCGACGCCCGGAGGGGCACACCTTTATTGCCTGTGGGTTGGCAGCGACGATACGCAAGCGGTTGACGCAGTTGGCGTGGGCCAAGTGCTTGGTAAACGAGGGAAGATCGTCCAGGACTGGACCGGGCTTTCCTGTGCTTGAAAGACTTTTTGGGGTTTTCTTTCTAGGAGGTTGGAAGTCATGGTAAGACGCGGACTAGTAGTTGTTGCGGCTCTTTCCCTCGTTTTCGGGCTGGCGGGGCTCGCAAACGCGCAGGATAACGGCCAGGGGCTCATTACGATTTCGCTCGACCCGCCGCCGCCGCCGGGTGGCTATGCCGCAGGGGAGTCGATCAGCGCTTCGGTGCTCGCGGAAATCAGCATTGCGCCAGTCAACGATCCGGTCGTGCTCCGCGGGATTCAGTTGGATTTCCAGACGACCGATGCCAACATCGGCCTGCCGACGGAGTTCAGCTTCAACGACCCGAGTGGCGGTCTTTATGCACCGTTCCCGGCGCTGCCGCAACCGAACATGGTTTGGCCGATCGGCAACCCGATCCCGGCGCTGATGGTCAACCTTTCGAACGGCCAGCAGAACCTCGGCAGCGCCGCGATCACCGCGCCAGCAACGGCCGGTGATTCCGGCTTCCTACGTATCTCCGACCCCGGAGAGGCCGACCCGAACTTCGGCATGAGCTTGAAGTTTGGCTTCGGCGTCGATGCCGACGATCCGCTGACCGACTGGCGGTTCAACAACGGCGGCCTGACCGGCATGCACGAGGTCGAGATCCCGACCGTCCCGGAGCCCGCGACGCTCGCGCTCCTGGCGATCGGTGCGGTCGCGACGCTCCGTCGGCGCCGCTCGGCGTAGCGCACGGTTCGCGAACCACTCCTTGACAGCGAACGGGCCGGAGCGACACATGGTCGCTCCGGCCTTGTTTCTGCGCACTTCGCCGGCGCCAGCGCGCACCGCACAGCGTCGCTACCGGGCACCAGCCGAAACCACCCATCGCCGGCACATCATCCGCGCCATGCGGATCACACCGGCATCACAATGAGATGTGCCCACCACGCAGATGTACCCACCACGGCCGCAACGGCGTCCGGGCGCTACAGCCGGAAACGTGAACATCGCGCGCGGCACACCGAGCGGCACCGCCAGCGGATATGTCCATGAGCTTGTTTCATGCCCCGCGTGTGGGTAGAGTGCGCGAATGCTCTCGGTCACCAGCGAGTACGCGATCCGGGCCATGGTCTACATCACGCAGCAAGGCGACGAAGAACCGGTGCTCGCTCGGACCATCGCGTCCGAACTCGAGATCCCGGCGAACTATGTCTCTAAGATCCTCCGCGACATGGCCCACGGGGGGCTGCTCAAGTCAAGCCGCGGTGTCGGCGGCGGATTCCGCCTCGCTCGTGATGCGAGGCGGATTCGCCTCGGCGACATCGTGACACCGTTCGAAAACGTGCCGCACAACGCCCGGTGCCCGTTCGGCAACGCCGTGTGCTCGGATGAACACCCGTGCGCCGCCCACGACTACTGGCGCGACGTCAAGGCCGCGTATGATGACTTCCTCGAACACACGACGCTCGCCATGGTCGCGCGGGAACGGGCGCCGCGAGCCGCGCCGAAACGAAAGCGCCGTTTACCCGCCGACCGGCAGCGCCGGGCCCGCTGAACGACCACCGCGCCGCTCACGGGTGAGCGGTGACCGACAGCACTACCCTGTCTTTCTCGCATCGGCCGGCGGACTCACGCCGGCTCGGACGTGCGTGTGACCTTGGCCTGCTTGAGCTGGGCGCGGAACAGACTCCGTCGCAGCACGCGCCGGCGATGATGCTCACGGAACGCCGATACGCCCCATCGCGCCAGCACGTACGACGCGACCGCCGACACGACCCCCACCGCCAGGCACCCCACCCAAAGATCAGCGCCGAAATCCAGCAGTACGCCCGACAGGTCCCGCCAGAACCCGATCTCGAGCACATGCCCCCAGCCCGGGTGCCCGCCGAGATGGAGACTCACGACGTGCTCCACGTCCGGGGCCGCATCGGCGGCGGGCGGCCCACCGCGCAGGATGAACCGGCCGAGCGCGTAACAGCTCGCGTAGATCGGCCCCATCGTCACCGGGTTCGTAAGCCACACGACCGGAACGCACACGGCCTTGTTGGCACGCAAGAGCGCGGCGGCGGCGATCGCAACGACGGTCTGCAGCCCCGGAATCGGCAGCATCGCCACGAACGTCGCGGCGCCCACGCCCAACGCGACCTGATGCGGCGTGTCGCTCGTGTGCAACACGCGTTGCGCTATGAACTTACGTGTTCTCAGGATGACGCGTGCCACGACTTCAAACCCCGTCATGCCGTCCGAGTGAACCCACACGCGATCCATGACATCGCGCGAGGCCCCCCGGAAACCCCGCAGCCGACCCGATGGCCGGACGCAACCCGCCAAAACAACCGCTTCCGAAAAACGGATCCCCGGTCTCACCGGCGCGTCAGGCCGGACCACCCCGCCATCATACGCCTGGCACCGGATCGACGCACGCGTGTGGACATGCATCACCCCCGGGCATCAGCGTAGCGTTCGATACCGTACATCGTCAAGGCGAGCCCCGGCGCTCGCGTGTTCTTGCGCACACGAGGGCGTTTCCGGGCGGAATCGGGGACGGTCCACGCCGGCCGGGTATTGGTCGGCAATCACCTCTTCTTGAAAAAAGGTGACTGTCCACGATCTCGCCCATCTCAGATGAAGATGCGCTTGTTGTAGACGATCCACTCGATGAGCAGCAGCGCCAACACCCCCGCGAGGAAGTACTGCCACGCGGGTCGCCGCACCCGCACGGTGGACTGGCTCGCGCGGACCGACTCTGCGCCGATCGTCAGCGTGTTCGCCGGCGATACGTCGCTCTCGACCGCGTTGAAGAGATTGACCACGAATGCGTCGGCGCCGGGCACGCCGGGCTCGACATGGTAGACCCCGACGTCGCGCGTGCGGGCATAGTGGATGTTCTGGAATCCCGCCGACGGGACCGGATCGGTGGCGTTGTCCGGGTGCCGGATCGTCACCTGTTCGACACCCTTCGGAATCGGCAACGTGACGGGTTGCCCCGGCGCGACGCTCCGCTCGCCCGTCGCGGCTATGTTCGAGGCCAGAAACTGGATCGCGTTTTGCATGAACACGACGAAGTCGACCTGCGTAACCCAAAACGTGTTCATCGACGGCCTGCCGAACTCGTCCTCGACGATGAGCTTAAACGCGCAGATGAGGTACTGGCGTGCATCCCGCGACAGGAAGCTCATCACGGGCGACGTCTGACCGTCCATGATCGACACGGCCTCGGGCGGCAGCTTCAGCCTGGTCCACTCGTAGACGTTGATCGCCTCGGGCGCGACGTATCGGAGGATCGGGTGGGTGTCGTCCCAGTTGAAGATGACCTCGTCCTCGACCTTCCCGCCGGCCGATACGCCGTCGATCTTCGGGATCGCGCCCCAGAAAAGGTAGTTGCCCTGCGGAAGTCTCTCGGTCGAATGGCCGTCAAAGATGACGACGTCGTACGCGCTGCGGTCACCGTCGACCAGGTCGTCGTCATCGGCGGCCTCATACACCGCCCCGGTCATCGTGTCGAACGTGAGCGACAACGTGCTCAGTACGTTCTCCAAGAACATGTTCCCCGGCGTCACGAGCAGCACGCGCAGGTGCCGCGGCGCCTCGGCGATCGTCCATGCGTGGTTGTCTGCGGCCAGCGCGTCATCCGTGCGCAGCACGACCTCGATCACGCCGCCGCCCGCGAACACCTCCGTAAACGGCACGACGCGCACCGCCGGCGCGCCGAGGCCGTCACCCGCGGGCGGCGATGGACCGGCGCCTACACCTGCGGCGTCTTCCGCCCCGGCGTCGCCATCGGCTGCATCTTGCGTACCGCCGGTGTCGCGCGTGGCGTCTCGCGGACCGCCGCGTTGTCCCGGCGCGGCCCCGAGGTCGAACGTGACGATCTCTCGGTTCTCGCCGTCCACGTACAACACGGCGTCCACGCTCACCGGCGCGGGGCCGAAGTTCCGCACGGTCGCGGTGATCTGCAGCACGTCCGGCTGTTCGTAGCGCCTGCGCGCGTCCATCGCGACAATGCCGACGTTGTCGCCGCGCGTCCCGACGCTCGTCACCATCATGGCGCTCACGTCGAACGTCTGGAGCGATACGAGCTCGGCGTCGGCGATGCGCCCGTCCGTAAACAGGAACACCGACGCCGGGGTCGCGAACACGTCTGGCCGTTCCGGCGCGATGTCCGTGCCGGCCGTCTCGCCGCCGATAATAATGTTCTGCGTATACGCCTCGGCCAGACTCATCGCCTCGCCGAGCGTCGTCGTGCTCTCGGTGAGCTCGATCGAGTCGATCTTGCGTTTGAGCGCGGCCTTGTCGGCATCGAACGATGACACCACCGTGGCCCGGTCGCTGAACGCGATGACCATGGCCCGCGCGTCGTCGCTCATGTTGTCCACGCACCGCTTGGCCTGCTCCTTCGCCAGGTCAAGCCGCGACCGGCCGTCTTCCTCGATGACACCCATCGACGCCGATTGATCGATCATGACGATGACGGTGCTGTCGTGCGTTTCCACGTTTTGGAACATCGGCCGGCCGAGCGCGAGCGCGCCCGCGATGAGCACGAGTAGCTGCAGCAGCAGCAGCAGGTTTCGCCGGAGCCGCTGAAACGGCGAATTGACGTGGAAGTCCTCGACCGTTCGCCGCCAGAGAAGCGTCGACGGCACGGCGTGCTTGGCGCGCTTGAGCTTGAGGAAGTAGAGCGCGATGAGCGGCGGCACGGTCAACCCGGCGGCGGCCGCGATCCACCATGGGCTCAGGAAACTCATCGGATCAACCCACGCTTGCGGAAGTACGACAGCACGACCTGATCGAACGGCACCTCCGTCGTCGTGAAGAAATAGTTCACCCCGCGCTTCGTGCAGAAGTCCCGCAGCCCCTGGCAGTATGCCTTGAGGTTCTGCTTGTAGCGGTTGATGAGCGCGCGGCCGATCGTCACCTCCGCGGTGTCGCCGTCTTCGATGTCGGTGAGTTCAAGATCACCGACAAGCGTCGGGTCCACCTCGGCCGGGCTCAGAATCTGAATCGTGTAGAGGTCGTAGTGGCGGCCGATGAGGTACCGGAGCCCCTGCTCATACCCGCCCTTTTCGAAGAAGTCACTCAACACAAGCACGATCCCCCGCTGCGGCTGGCGGATCGCGAACTGCTTGGCCGCGGTCGTGAAGTCGCTCGGGCCGCCGTACGGGGCGCGCGTGAGAAACTCGATCGCCTTGAACATGAGCCGCCGCCCGCGCAGTCCGGGCAGCGCGTCACGCAGCCCATGCCCATACGTAAAGAGACTCACGCGGTCGAAGTTGCTCAGGCCGATGTACGCGATCGCCGCCGCGATCCGCTTTGCGTAGAGCCCCTTGTTCGGCTCGCCCCAATCCATGCTCTTGGATGTGTCCACAAGCACCGTGACGAGCAGGTCCTCCTCCTGCAAAAAGAGCTTGAGGAACAGGCTGTCGAGCCTGGCGTACACGTTCCAATCGAGAAACCGCAGGTCATCCCCGGACACGTACGAGCGGTAGTCGGCGAACTCGACCGACTCACCCCGGCGCTTGCTCCGCCGCTCCCCCCGCATCTTGCCCGCGAAGATCTTGCGGCTCACCAGCTCCAGCCGATCGAGCTTCGCGGTAAAGTCCGGATCCAGCAGGTCATCGGGTTTTGTCGAGTCGGTAACCGGCACGCCGTACGTATCCTCCCCTACAGGTTATGCCGCGGCCTCCGCCATCGTCGGCGTGCTCTCGAGGAGCTGCCGGAGCACGTCGTCGGTCTGAATGCCCTCCGCCTCGCCCTCGAAGTTAAGCAGTACGCGGTGGCGCATCGCCGGCAAATACGCGCGCTGCACATCTGCAAAGCTCGTGTTGAACCGCCCGTCCAGCATCGCGTAGAGCTTGGCCGCCAGCGTCAGCGCCTGCACCGCGCGCGGGCTCGCGCCCCACCGGACGTACTTGTTCGTCGCCTCGACCGCGAACGGACCGCCCGGGTGGGACGCCATCGCCAAGCGAATCGCATAGTCCTGTACGTGCGGGGCCATGACGATCCGACGCACGAGTTTCTGCGTGCCGATGATCTCCGCGCCGGTCATAACGGCGTGAACGTCGGCGCGATAGCCCGTCGTCGTCCGGTCCATGATGACCGCGAGGTCCTCCTTGCTCGAGTAGTTGACGACAAGCTTGAACATGAACCGATCGAGCTGCGCCTCCGGGAGCGGATACGTCCCTTCCTGTTCGATCGGATTCTGCGTCGCCATGACAAAGAACGGCTCCTTGAGCTGGTGGCACGTGCTTCCCACGGTCACCGAATGCTCCTGCATGGCCTCGAGCATCGCCGACTGCGTCTTCGGCGTTGCGCGGTTGATCTCGTCGGCCAGGATGATCTGCGCGAACAGCGGCCCCTTCTGGAATTGAAACGCCCGCTTGCCGGTCGCGGCGTCCTCGGCGACGATCGTCGTGCCGATGATGTCGGCCGGCATGAGGTCCGGGGTGAACTGGATCCGCGAGAAGTCCAGGTCCACGGCTTCGGACAACGTCCGCACGAGGTAGGTCTTGCCGAGACCCGGCACGCCCTCGATGAGCACGTGCCCGCCGACGAAGAGCGCCGTGAGCACGCCGTCGATGATGTCCGCGTGTCCGACGATCGCCTTGCCGATCTCATCGCGCACCTTCTGAAACTTGTGTCGCAGTTCCTGCGTCGCCTTCTCCACCGCGGGGTCTATCGTTGATGCCATGATGCACTCCCGTATCTCGTCAACGCGCCTCGGACGGCGCCCGAAAACCGGCGCCGACCACGCGCGCTCCGAACCCCGACCGTAACGGACGGGCGGTCAGGCCGCACGCTCGGGCCTCGAACCGACTCTCGCCTGAACCACCGAACCGTGTGCGACGCGCCGGACCGCACACCACAACACGCCACGGCACCAACGCTCACGCACGATCACGCACCGTTATACGGCAAAAACCCATATGCAAACCGCCGGCTCAGCCGTTGCCGGTCCGGCGAAGCCGGCGCGCAGGTCATGGCTTGCCCTTGTCCTGTATGTCGCGCTTCGCGCGCCGCTTGGCGCGCAGCAGCCGCGAGGTCGCGTCTTCCTGTTCCGACGCGTCGGCCGGCTCGCCCGGCGCCGGCGCGCGCCGCGGCTCCGTGTAGCCCGCCGCTGTTTTCGCACCGCCCAGCGCGTCGTGCAGATCCGCGGCGGGTTCGGCGGCCTGTTCGTCCCCGACGTCGAACCGACGCCGGCGCACGGCTTCCGGCAGCGCCGAGCCTTCCGCGGCGGCGACCTCTTCCGCGTCCTTGGGCCCCAAGGTCTCCTGCACCTGCTCGTGCCTTGTCTTGAGCTTCGCCAGCGACGCCGCGCTGCGGTCACCCGTGTGCGCCATCGCCGTAACACCATGCGTTACGAAATCAAACAAAGGACCGATATACCGGAATCGAATCCCCCATCCAACCAATTCGGCCAGCACGACCGCGCCGAGCACGCCCCACGGCGAGGCATACATCCCGACGCCGAAGAGCAGCACGACCAGTACGACCACCTCCACCGCGATCGAAAACGCGAGCCAGTTCGCGAGCCGCCGTACCGCGACATCGAGCAGAAACAGCGGCAGTACGCACCACGCCAACACCCACGCCCACGCCGGCCGCTTCGCCTCCGCGGGCGGCAGGTCATGGCTGAAAACCTCCGGATCCGCCGCCACGTCGTCCAGCTCGATCCAACGTCCGCCCGACACCTCCACGACCTGCCGCAGCAGCGCCTCGTTGGTCTGCAGGTCGCGGTACTCGGGCGAGTACGGCACGGAAGTACCCGTGCGGATCGTGCCCATGCTCTTGCCGGCCGCGTCCACGACCTGAATGTTCGCCAGGTACTGCCCCGCGTCCTCCGCGACAAACTCCGCCTCGCTGCGGCCCGGTCCGGTCTGCGTGAATTCCAGCGGCATGACCTTCCCATCCGGCGTGATGAGCCGCGTCGGCAACTGAAGCTGGTTGAGGTATACACCGCCCTCGCCGAGGGCGTCGACGGTGATCCGCCCGCGGTTGCCTTCGATGTTGACGCGCACGTCGAAGTTCGCGGGCGCCTCCTGCCGCATCGTCCACCGCACGAGCTGCGCCCAGAACTTCGCGTACTTAGGCCACTGCGTCCACGCCTGCCCCCAGCGCGGCCAGAGACCGCTCGTAAACGCCACCGCCTTGCCGAGCTCGCATTGCCAGTACGCCAGCACCGGATCGTCGCCGTCGTCCGTCGCCCGGATGATCGGCATCTGAACGTTCGGGTTCTCCTTCGGTGACGTCAGGATCATGCCGCCGAGCTCCGGCAGCGCTTCGCCGACGCCGACGCCGGACACCAGGTCGCTGTCGTACTGGACGATCTGCGGCGTGAACGGTTCATCCACAATGAGCGGCCGCCGAACCACCTTCGATTCCTTCACGAAGATCTGCGGCAACTGCCGGGCACTCTTGGGCGCGTAGAACTTCCCCCCCGTCTTGCTCGCGATGTTGCGCATCGTCTGCTGCATGACGTGCGCGCCCCACCCGATGCCGATCGTGCTCACCGTAACCTTCGCGGCCCGATACCGGCCCAGCAGCGCCGCGGACGGCGGCTGCGGATCGCCGTCGCTGATGATGATCATGTGCTTCTGCGCCGCGTCGCGCCCGCGGCCGGTCGTCAGCGCTTTAAGGCCCATCTGCATCGTCTGTGCAAAGTCCGGCATGTCGCCGATCTGCATCTTGCCGATCCGTGCCTTGACCGCGGCCTTGTTCGTGCAAAGATCAAGCGGCACCTCCCAGTTCACGCCCGGCGGGCTGTACGTAAACGCCAGAACCCCGAGATAGTCCTGCGAGCTCACCGTATCGACGCTCTTTTTCGCCATCTCCTTGCCCCAGTAGTTCCCCCGGGGCATCTCGCAACTGTGCATGATCAGCACGAGCGCGCCGCGCGGGATCACGCGCTTGTGCTTGATCTCAAACGAAACCGGCATGACCGACTCAATCGGGCTCCCGATCCACCCGCCGGCGCCGTACGACTCATCGCCGCCGAGCATCACGAGCCCGCCACCCATGTCGCGCACGTACAGCGCCAGGTCGGCCTGCTGCTGTTCCGTAAACGCCGCGGCCGGGACGTTCGCCAGCACGATCGTCGAATACCCGCCCATCTCCAGCCGGTCGAACTGCCCCAGCGATGCGACGTCGCGCATCTGCACGTCCACATGCTCGCTGCGCAGCGCGTCGGCCAGCGGGGCGTCGTCGCGCGGGTTGTTCGTCAGCAGCAGCACACGACTCGACCCCGATACGAACGAGAACGCGGTCTGCGTGTTGTTCAGCGCGATCGCGTCCATGGCCGGGTTGTCCGGGCGAAACACGGCCTCATAGCGCTGCGCACCGGTCGCGCTCACCGGCACCTTGATGTAGAACGTGTTCGACCCGGGCTTGAGCTCGACCCGCGCATCCTCGGGTGCCAGCGCCACCAGCACCCCGTTTTGATAGAACGCGATCGACCCGCTCGCCGCCCGGTCCGTGTGAACAACCATCCGGATCGGGACCTGCTCACCCTTCTCCGCGTAGGTCGGCGCGATCATCCGCTCGAAGTAAATCTCATTCGGGCGGCGGTACCACAACGGCACGACGTCGATCGGAATCCCGTCGGCCTTGGCGCGACGGACCTCCGACAGCACGTCACCCATGTTGTCGTTGCCGTCCGACATGAGCACGATCCGCTTGGTCGTGTCGTGCGGGAACATCGCCATCGCAAGCCGCAGCGCCGCCGCCACATCCGTGCGATCCGTATTCGGCATCTGTGGGAGCCGCCCCGACGGGATCAGATACCCCCCACGCATCGGAAGCTGCTGAAGAAACGCCTGCCGCGCAAAGTCGATCATGCACACGCGGTCGTTGCGCGGTATGTCCTGCGTCACCCGATGAAGGTACGCCTCCTGAACCGCTTCAAGCGCCTGTACGCTGTGCGAGCGGTCCATCACGAACATCACCGTCAGGTCCTCGCTCCGGCGCACGTATTGCACGCCCGCCAGACACACCGAAACCAGGACGATGAGCAAACTTCGCGCGATCAGCGCCAGCACCCGCCGAACCGGGTCAAGCCCCGCAAGGCTCCGCAGCGACACGACCACCAGCACCGGAAC
>JBHHVO010000078.1:0-11336 GCA_046754365.1 Phycisphaerae bacterium
GGGAGGACGACGTGGGCCCCGGCGGCGCGGGTGGCGGCGGCGGTGGGGGTGCCTGTGGGGCCGGGTTCGGCGGGCCGGGTGACGGCGGCGGTTCGGCTTCCGGCGGCGCGGGTGACGGCGGCGGTTCGGATTTCGGCGGCGCGGGTGAGGACGACGTGGGCCCCGGCGGCGCGGGTGGCGGCGGCGTGGGTTCCGTTGACGCGTCGTGGTCAGGCATGGGTGTGCCGTTCGTTGGTGCCAGGCGGTGTCACTGCGCTCGTTCGGCGCGATTCGATCCGTGTTGATCCGAGCGGCGTGGCCGTTCGTGCGGCGCGTCGGCGGGTGCGTCGATTCTTCGGACAACGACGGCATCGCCCTGGGCGGTGCAGCCGCCGGCCGGGTCGCGGCCGTGGTGGACGTTCGTGACGGCGTTGGCGCCTTTCATGGCCGCTACGGCCTTGAGGCCCTCGAGCGCGGCCTCGGGACGGTGGAAACCATCGACGAAGACGGCTTCGACCTGCTCGGTAATCTCATAGCCGGCGATGTCACTCGTGCTGGAAGTTGCGATGATACGTTCGGCCTCGGCGCGGCGTCGCCGGGCGACTTGGCCCAGGGTGTCGGTTTGGTCGCCGTACTTGGCGAGCTTCGGGTTGAGGCGTGCGGGTGCGCGGCGACGGATCGTGCGTCGGATGCGTCGGTAGAGCCACCGTCCGGCGACGAGCGCGACGATACCGACGGCGGCCCACGCTCTCCAACCCGGCCCATTGCCGGATCCGGCGGGCGGCTGGGCATGCGCGGTCGTGTGGGCCGCGCCCACGACGCCGATGCATGTCATGATCACCGTAGTCGGTGCACCGTGTCGGGTGGGCGCGTGTGTGGGCGACCGCGCCGGGTGGCGTGGGGCGTCGCTGCCGGCGATGTCAGGCATGTTCGGCCGCCTCCTCGACGCGGTCGCGGCGATACGTGGTGCCGCGCCAGGTGGTGGTGGTGGCGCCGATCGTCTTGAGCATCGCGCTGCCGAGCATGCCGACCGCTACGATCGCGCCGACGACGCACGTGAGCGACCAGCGGCGGTCGAAGCGGAGGAACGTGTGGTAGAACCGGGCCATTGCGATCTGCAGGGCGGCGACGGCGATGGCCGTGAGGAGCGCCGCCGTCGCCCAGGGGCGCGATGCGTCGGTGCCGTCGGCCGCGCATGTGCCGATGACGGCGGCGACGAGCGCGACCCAAGGCAGGATGATGAAGCAGAGCGTGGACGCGGCGACGGCGAGGAGCCTCGGGATGGACTCGAAGCAGCCGTGGTAGATTCGGCTCCAGCCGCGCCAGGCCTCGCGCGGGGTTCTGTACATGCGCGTCTGGTAGAGGTCTTGGTTTTCCATGACGCGGAGCTTGTGTCCGTCGCCCTTGACGGCCTTGGCGAGGTGGATGTCTTCGTTGATGCGGTTTCGGACCGCGTGATGGCCGCCGATCGCGTCGTAACAGCGCCGTGAAAACAGCATGAACTGCCCGTTCGCGTAGGCGATGCTGCTGCGCCGGCGGTTGGCGCGGCTCGGCCGGAACCGGACGATGAGGATGGCCGAGCAGAGCGGCTGAATGATGCGCTCCCACGTGGATCGGGCCTCGAGCACGGGTGTGATGGTGAGCAAGTCGATGTCTCGCTCGATGGCTTCCCGGACGGCGACGGAGATGGTGCGCGGCGATGTCTGGCGGCAATCGGCGTCGATGAAGCAGAGCCAGTCTCCCGTGCTGACGCTTACGCCCTCGCGCATGGCGTTGTTCTTGCCGAACCAGCCGTCGGCGAGCCGGTCGACGGTGACGACGCGGAGCTTGTCGCCCGCGCGCTGCTGCAACGCCCGCAGGATGTCCGGCGTGCGGTCGGTGCTGCGGTCGTCGATCGCGATGATCTCCAGGTTCGGGTAGTCCTGCGTCAGGAGTGTCGTGAGACACGTCTCGATCGTGTCTTCCTCATCCTTGGCGGCCACGAGGACGGAGACCTTGGGTGGATGATCCCACGGGCCCGGGTGCGACCGGGCGGTGAGCACCTTGCGGCGCCGGGCGACGCTCGCGAGCGCACGAAACACGAAGAGCCAACCGACCGCGACGATGCCGGCGAGCACGTACCAGACGGTGAAACCTTGCGACATCATGCGCTCCGGGCGGTTTCTTGGCGCGGGCCGACGGAACCGCGCCGCGGCGATCCGCGACTGCCCACCCGCTCTCAGGTGGCGACGCACAACTACGACAGCGCCAGGTGCGTTGCGGATCGCGGCCGGCGACGTCGAGAACGCGCTTTTCGGACTGGTCCGAGACGCGTTTGGAGGCCGTCAAGTGCTTCATAGCGCCGTCATACCGGTGCTCCGTGACACTTTGTATGATGGGTGCCATGGGCAAGCAGGAGCTTGCCGATGTCTCCCGGTGTCCGAGGCGCACGGGCAGACGCGTTTGCCGATGCCACCCGCCGCGGCTCGAATCATCCATCGATTCACGCGCGACGGTGCGCCAGCAGCCCGTTGAAGGAGTTTAGGACCGGCTTTCTAGTCGGTCGAACGCCGCAGGTGTGCCGAAAAACGACCGACTGGATCGTCGGTCCCCAACGACATCCCGCTCTTGAGCGGGCCGCTACAGCGCGAGCAGGGCGTCGATGAGGTCGGGGTCGAGGATGCCGAGGTCCTCGAAGCTCGCGCGTTTCTGGGCTTCGGTGAGGTTCTCGTCCTGCGCAATGGCCTCGAGCTCATCGAGCGTAAACACCTGGCCATCGACGCCGATCACCTGATCCGGGAACCGGATCACCTGCGGCACGCCGCACCCGGCAATCGTGATGCACGCCGCGGCGAGCCGGGTGTAGATGCGCATGGGTTTGCGTCGCGCGCGCGACGTGCCTCGTCTCGGCACGTGCCTCGGCGATCGCGGGGCCGCGGTTTCCGTTGCGGTCGTACATAACAGTGCTGTGTCGGGCATCGGTAGACGCTCTGGGAACCGCGAAGACGCAACCCTGCGGGTTCGAACACGGCGTCCACGCAAGCTGCGGGTCCGTTCCGTCGGTTGGCCGCAGACCCAGACATGGGACCGTGGTCACGCGGGCGTGTCAAGGGGTGGGCGGCGGCGTCCGGGGTTCCGAAGCCCGGTGGTCGTGTCAGTCTTTGTCACCACTGGTGGAGGGTTTGGCACCGGCTTGCTTCGAAGCGTGCTGCTTCGTGCCGCTTTGTTTCGCGCCGGCGGTGGCGGGTGACGATGCCGCTCGGCGTTGTTCTGGCGTGGGGACCGAGACGACGCCGGTGTTCTTGATCTGGTTATAGCGCTCGAGTTGGGGGGTGGTGAGGAGCCCGACGAGTCGCTGCTCGAGCTTCGGAAACATGTCGTCGATCGGCCGGAGCAGCGCCCGGCGGGCCTTGTCCGCCCGCTTGACGCCGTCGAGGTCGAGGTCGGCCAGCGCCCGCTCCCGGTCGCTCGTGACGCGCGCAAACTCCGCCTTCTTGGATTTGATGTAATCCTGCCCCTTCTCCTTGAACTCGCCGAGGATGGAACGGGCCGCATCGGCCTGCCCCTTGTCGAGCCCGTACTGGGTGATGAAGTCCTTGACGAACTGCTCAAACATGCCGGGATTGACCGTGACCGCGGACACGGGAATCCCGACGGTCTGGGGTTTGCGTGGGCGGCGGATACGCTGCACGGCGGGATTCGGCGGCGGGAAGATGCCGCCGGCAGGCGGGTCACCGTGTGCCCAGGAATCGATGCTCTTCTCGAGGTGCATGAACGTCTTGTCCATCTCGGCCATGTCGATGTCGTGCACCTTCTTCTGTTCGTCGGTGAGAATCTCTCGCCACAGCGCATTGCCCTCGAGCACGGCCTTGCGGACCTCCTTCATGAGCGGCAGCGCCGTCTTGCCGATCCGCACGGCCTCCCTCGGATCATCCGGCAGTTTGCCGTCGATCTGCGCCGCGATAAACGCGCGCAGGACCGGCCACACCTCATCATGATGCTCGCGCAGGAACTTGTTGACGCCGTGCTTCATAAGCTCGCTCGTCTTCTCACGCTGCGCATCGTTGAGGTTGTACCGGCGGGCGATGTTGCGCACCGCCTGGTCGGTAATCGCATCGATCGTGGTCTCCGCGAGCGCGGACGGGTCATCCCAGTCGGCGCCGGCGGCCACGGGCCCAAGCAGAAACGCCCCAGCGGCCACCATCCGTACACGTGTCATCATGCGACGCATTATCAAACTCCCCTGCTGCACCGCTCATCCATCGCGGCATTCCGGACGGGACGTCGGGCCGCGATGCTCGCACGCCGGCCAAGCCGCACCGGACTGTGCGCGGCACCGCACACGATGCCAAGCCGCACCCGAGCCGCCGCCGCACATCGCAGCGTGTTGAACCACGTGGGGCGGAACCCCGTGCCTTCACCGGGATGCCGGCGCCACACGCACCGTCCGGCGTGTTTCAACACGCGGCCCGGCCAACCAGGCCCGTCCCGCGCGGCGGTAAAACGACCGATACGGCTCCGCATAGCCGCGGAACGGCTCCCGTGCATTATAACAAATGGGCAGTGACCGGTTGCATCGGGCCGGGCCGGATCGCCGAGCGGCCACGCGAACGATCGCCCCGGGGGCGACGCCTGCCGCGACGTGTCGCCTGCGTCCGCCGCAATACGTGTGCCCGGCCCGTGCAGGGCACATCGGTCCCCGGCGCCCGCGCGAACCCACCACGTACGACCGTGTTGCTCCAGTCCCCCGAGTTACACGAGGATCCAGGTATTATTGGTCGACCTGGCGGCGAAACCACTGCCGCGGCGCCAAGAGCCGCCGGACCGCACGACCCAATCGATAGCGCCACAACCGGCGCGACAACTGCCGAACCGACTCGTCGTCCGGCGCCGTCCGCAACGCTCGGGCGAGCATCGCCCGCGCGTCACGCCACCGGGCTAGGCGCGCCTGGGCGAGCGCCGCGCGGTACATCGCCACCGTGTTGTTCGGCTGGAGCCGAACCGCTTCGAGGCAGTGCTCCAGCCCGGACGCGTAGCGCCCGTCGCGGAAGAGGCACACCGCCAGGTTGAGATGGGCCTCCGGCCGCAGGGCGTTATCGAACGGCCGGTCCGACGTCAGCGCAAGCACGCGACGGTACCCGTCGGCCGCGCCGTCGCTGCGTCCGAGGCCGAGGAGGCAGTTGCCGAGCAGCATGTTGACCCACGCGCCGTCGGGGTCCTCGCGGACGGCGGACTCGAGATGTCGCCGCGCCTCGGTCAGGCGCGCGAGCCGCAACAGAGCGTCGCCGACCGACGCGTCGTAATGCGGCAGCGCGACATCGGTCATTTCCCTGGCCGCCTCGAGGCAAGAGAGGGCCTTGGCGGGATCACCTTTCCGTAGCCAGAGCTTGCCCAGGGCATACTGGGCGGCGGCGTGATCGGGTTCGAGCTCGAGGATCTGCGTGAACCGGGCGCCGGCGCCCACGACGTCACCGGATTCCAGCGCGAGCTCGGCGAGCTCAAAGAGCAGATCGGTGTTGCCCGGATCGTCACGCAGCTCCGCGAGCAGGTACTCCCGCGCCTCGCCGGGTCGGCCCATCGACCGGTACGCCTGCCCGATCCGCTCGTTGACGCCGAGGTACGCCGGTTCCAACGCGAGCACGCGCTGCCAACAATAGATCGCTCGCTCGTTCTCACCGCGCGCCGCAAGGGAACCCGCAATGAAAAAGAAGCAGTGCGGGCACGCGTCGTTGAGTGCCTGCGCACGGTAGAACATCTCCTCGGCCCGCTCGTGGTCGCCGAGGGCGACATAGACGCGGATGCGATGGCAGTACGCGGGTTCGAAATCGGGGTCGAGCCGCGCGACCTCCTCGAGCACCTCGAGCGCGGCCGCGTACCGCTCGAGCCGGATGAGCGCGGTGCCGAGCGCCATCGCGACATCAATGCTCGCCGGCTCCAACGCCAGCGCCTGGCGGTACGCGTCGACACAGTCGTTGTAGCGCTCGAGCTCATCCAGAAGGAAGCCGTGATGGGCATGCCACATGGCGTTGTTCGGGTTGATCGCGAGCGCCGCCTCGATCTCGCGGAGCGCGTCCTCCCATCGCTCCGCCTCGGAGAGTTGGATCGCCCGCTCGACGCGTTGCTCAGCCTCAAGCCACTCGTTCATAACGCGATCATCCCCAGCGACGCACGGAACGCTCGGCCCCACCCACCTCACGCGACGCCTGTCCGCACCGAAGGATTCTACGCTTGATATCGGACACCGGCAAACGCAAGTTCCAGTGTAATCCTAACACCCACAATGACGCCGGCACCCACACGACCGGAGGTGCGCGCCAAGCCGCCACGCATCGGACCGAGGCTCAGGGAGGTTGGAGGTCGGCCGCGCCGAGCCCCAGGAAAGGCGAGCCCCCCCGAGCCAGGCTGTTGACATTCCTCAGTCGTGCCATCACGAAGCGTAGTTTTCGGCCTCAGCGGCCAGGGTCTGGACAGCGGAAGCACCCTGAAAACGGCTGTCGAAATACTCGCGCGCGGGTATTCCGACAGCCTGGAGCGCCAGGGAGGACGGGGTCCCGCCGAGCGCCGGGGAGAGCGAGGCCCCCGCCGCGCCACGCCCCGGACCACGTCACGACACGACGCGAGGTTTCCGTCCCCGCTGCCCACGTGCGGGACCGTGTGGCCCATGCCGTGCGGGAGCATGCCGCCCTGCCATGCCGAACCGGCCCCGATCTCCCATGCGAGACCCCAGCCGCGGCGCTCCGCGCCGCGTCACACGCTCGGATCCGCGCGACGCGGCACCGCCGTCGCGCCGTCCGTTGACGCAGACCCAGGCTCCAGCGACCATGCGTCCATCCCTGCGCATCGTCGCGTGCGGGCGCGGCGTAGCGTCGCTCAGGCCAGCCGGTAGCGAGAAAGAGGTATCCATGGAACTCAACGGCAAGCTCAGTCTCATCTCGGGCTCGTCGCGCGGCATCGGCCGGGCGACCGCGATTATGTTGGCGGAGGCGCAGTGCGACGTCATGATCAACTATGTCTCGAACCGCGACGCCGCACTGTCGGTCGTCGACACGGTCAAGTCGATGGGTGTCCGGTCGAAGGCGTACCAGGCGGACGTCTCGAACGGCGGCGCGGCCCGCGAGATGATCGATGAGATCGAGCGGGAGTTCGGCCCGGTGGACGTGCTTGTGAACAATGCCGGGATCACGCGCGACCGCTCGTTCATGAAGCTGAGCCACGAGCAATGGAAGGAAGTGCTGTTGGTGAACCTCGACGGTCCGTTCAACCTGACCGGGCGCGTGCTCCCGAGCATGACGAAGCGCCGGTGGGGGCGGATCATCAACATCTCGTCGATCGTCGCGCAGATGGGGAACTTCGGGCAGTCGAATTACGCGGTCGCGAAGGGCGGCCTGATCGCGTTCACGAAGACGCTGGCCCGCGAGGTCGCGAGGAAGGGCATCACGGTCAACGCCGTGGCACCGGGATTCATCGACACCGACATGACGGCGGTGGTCCCCGACGAGACGCTCGACGTCGTGAAGAAACTCACGCCGCTGGGCCGGCTCGGCACACCGGAGGAAGTCGCGCTCGCCGTCCGGTTCCTCGCCGCCCCGCGTGCGTCGTTCGTGACCGGGCAGGTGATCAACGTCAACGGCGGGATGTACATGTAGCAGCCTGTTGAAACTGTCGGGGAGGGCGAGGCTCCCGCCGAGCCATTCACCGAGCCGCCTCGCAATACCACCCGACTTCTCCAACCCCGCCGCCCCCGCGTGGAGTCGCGGGAGGCCGTTCCCGCTTGAGTCGAGTCGGTGATCCGGGTACGATCACGGCCTGAAGTTCGATGCATGTGAAACGCCGGTTCGGAGACCGCCGTAGTGGGGCACGGCCAAATCGATGAGTTTGGGGTGATCACGCGTGGCGATAGCATGACCAAGAAGGAGGACCGCGTCATGTCGCCATACGATTCGTATTCGGAGCCGTGCAAGGCATGGACACGTGTGGGGCGGCTCGCAGCGTCGGAACGCGCACCGGCTCGGACGTGCCGTGACCGGATACGGAACGAGCGACGACGCATCGTCGCCCGCGTGTGGTGCGACGTCGCGCGCGCACTGCGCGGTATCCCCGTGGCCGTTGTTGCGGTCGTGTTTGGCGCGGCGCAGCCGGTGCGTGCTCAGTGCGCGGCCAACGAGTTGCTCAAGATCACCGCGTCCGACGCCGCGCCCGGGGATCAGTTTGCCAAGTCCGTATCCGTCACCGGTAGCGTGGCCGTTGTCAAAAACTATGTCTACCGGTTTGACGGCGTGGCATGGTCACAGGAAGCCGAGCTGACGCCGCCCGACGGCGCGCCGGCGGGCGCCGGGTTCGGCCGGGCCGTCGCCGTGAGCGACGATGTCGCCGTCATCGCATGGGGTACCCATGCGCTCGTGTACAGATTCGATGGTATGGATTGGGTCAACGAGGCGACGCTCGATCCATTTGGACCGTCCGCCGGCGCAACGTTCGGCGATGCCGTCTCGGTCAGCGGCAACGTCGTCATCGTGGGCGATCCCAGTACGCTCATACAAGACACCGGGCAGGCTTGGGTTTACCGTTTCGATGGCAAGCAATGGGTCGAGGAGGTCCGGCTCGTTGCGTCAGACGGAGATCAGCAGGATCGCTTCGGCAACGCGGTTTCGGTTCGCGGCGACCTGGCCCTGATCGGCGCCTCCAACGAGGGCAATACCGGCGTCCCATGGGGCGGCACCGGCGCGGCCTACCTTTACCGCTACGACCCGCTTACGCTGACATGGACGGAGCAGACCAAGTTTACCTCGCCCGATCCGGTTCCCGGAGAGTTGGATCAGTTCGGTCGGTCCGTGGCGATCAGGTCGGATGAGAACGTCCTTGTCATCGGGACAGAACCGTTGGTGACCGGCGGGCCCGTCGTGCCGGTCGGCGCTGCATATGTTTTTCGGTTCGATCCTGAAGCATGTACCGGCATGGATTGCGTGCCGTGGATCAACGAAGGGAAACTCGTACCGGCCGACGCCGCCGGTGGCGACCGTTTCGGTTATTCCGTATCGATCAGCGGTGACATCATCGTGGCGGGTGCGTGGGGCGTCTTCGACGATGCGTGTCCGTTTCCCATGACGTGCCATGCCGGCGCCGCGTACGTATTTCGCTATGACGGTGTTGATTGGATCGAGCAAGCCAAGCTCGCATCCTCCGATATCGAAAACGGCGATCTGCTCGGCTGGTCCGTCTCCATCAGCGGTGACACCGCGTTCATAGGTGCCTGGCGCGACGGTGACGGCGGCGCCGACTCCGGATCGGCGTACGTGTTCCGGGGCCTGTCCGATTGCAACCTGAACGCAACGCTTGATCTCTGTGACATCGTGGACGGCACCTCCGACGATGCGAACGCAAACGGCGTTGCCGATGAATGTGAAGTCATCGCCATCGTATCGAGCGACCCGTCAGACGGCGCGATCGACGCGCGGCAGCCGTCGGCGCCCGACGGCACAAACCCCGACGGCTGGGGTTCCATCGTCCTCACGTTCGCCGGCGACGCGAGCGACCTGACACCGGAGGACTTCAGCGTCGTCCCCGACTTGCCGAACGCGGTGCCGTTCGACGTCACGGTGAAACCCGACGGCGACACCGCCACGCTCACGTTCCTCGACGCCGACACCGGCGCACCGGCCATGATCCCTCCCGGCGCATGGACGGTCATCACGCACCTGCCGAGCGCGTCCACAACCCGCGTCGGCTACCTGCCGGCCGACGTGAACAACGACCGGCTCAGCAACGCGAACGACATCCTCACGCTCATCGATGACCTCAACGGCGTCACGGATCCGCCGCTCGCCGACTATCAGACCGACATCGACCGCAGCGGCGCAAGCAACGCGAGCGACATCCTGCGGGTTATCGACCTGCTCAACGGCGCCGAGGCATACGACGTATGGAACGGCGCTGCACTGCCGCCGTAGCGGTTCCGGCGCCGTCATCGTGTCGGCGTGTGTTCCAGAAGCGTGTGAGGAGCGGAGCGCGGGAACCCGCATTGCCGCGGGGGACCGGTTGCTTACGCTCGCGGCTCGGTTCGTCCGTTTCCATCGCACGAGGCGCGGACGGGTGGCATTGGCAAACTCGTTTGCGCGCGGGCCTCGGACACCGGGAGACACGGGCAAGCTGCTGCTTGCCCATGCGACCCATCGCTTGCCCATGGCACCCATCATACGAAGTGTCACGGAGCACCAGGCTGGAGGTGCGCCCGATCGTGAGACGTCGCGGGGATTGACTACGGGTGGCGAGGTGGTAGGCTTACCGTGGCGGATCGGTGCGGTGACGCTCGTCGCGGCACGACCTGCGCGGCGGCGACGTCTGGGCCTCGACCTCTCACGGAGATCGCATATCATGAAACCCCTCGTTTTACATCCTGTCGGTGCGTTCTGTGTCATCACGATGGCGGGCGCGTGTGCGCTCGGCGACGCGCGTCTTTTCATGCTCCCGGTCGGTGTGCCGCCGAAGGCAAGCACGCCGGGCACGGCGTATCAGATCACCGCGCAGCCGGGCGACGTGATCACGTACGATGCCTGGCTGGAAAACACAGCACCCCAGAACGTCAAGACGTGGGAGGTCTACATGTTTTGTTGCTACGAGGCCGACGCGGGCGAGGTCGCGATCGTGTCCGACGCCGTGGACGACGAGCGCTGCGACTACATCTTCCCGCTGTTTCAACTTTGCCCGCCGCCGACGGTGGGTCACCTTCCGGTGACGGAGCACCAGGGGGTGTGCCCTCCGAAAGGCAGCTACGACAACCCGCATACGGTCAACATCGCGACGCCGAATCCTGTGCTCGGCGAGACGTACCCGGTCGTCACGGACGCGCGGTACCTGTCCACGTGGACGTACGAGGTCTCCGCGGATGCGCAGGGCGTGTTTCGACTCGACCCGTTCCTGATCATCCCAGGCTTCCCCCGACTTGAGTTCACGCACTTCCTCGACAGCGACGACATGACGATTCCGTTCTCGGTAGATCCGCTGGAGATCGTAGTCGGCATGGACCCGCTTACGATCCTATGGAGCGATCCGCCGGACGGCGCGATCGACGCGCGTCAGCCGAGCGAGCCCGACGGCAGCAACCCGGCCGGATGGGACGCGATCGTGCTCACGTTCGACGGCGATGCCACGGGCATGACACCGGACGATTTCCTGATCGAGCAAGACCCACCCGGCGATCCGCCGGTGCCCGACATCGCCGGCGTGGCGGTCGACGGCGACGCGGTGACGCTTGCGTTGACCGGCTCGATCAACGTGGCGCGATGGACGAGGTTCACACACGCGGCGAGCGGAACGAGCGTCCGGATCGGCTACCTGCCGGCCGACGTGAACAACGACCGGCTCAGCAACGCGAACGACAT
>JBHHVO010000079.1:0-11289 GCA_046754365.1 Phycisphaerae bacterium
GCGAGTCACCAGCGCGTGTTTGGAGAGAACTAGGCGTCCGCGGGTGAACCTGACGAGTCGAGCTCTGCATGAGAATCGACCTCCACACGCACATCCTGCCGAAGACGTGGCCCGACCTTGCCGAGCGGTACGGTTATGGCGGCTTCATCCGGCTCGATCACCACCAACCGTGCTGCGCCCGGATGATGCAGGGGGACAAGTTCTTCCGTGAGATCGGGGACAACTGCTGGGACCCGACGCGGCGCATCGAGGACTGCGACCGCGCCGGTGTCGACGTGCAGGTCCTCTCGACCGTGCCGGTCATGTTCAGCTATTGGGCCAAGCCGGCGGACACGCTCGACCTGTCGCGCATGCTCAACGACCACATCGCGTCGGTCGTCGCGGCGTTTCCGAAGCGGTTCGTCGGTCTCGGCACGCTGCCGATGCAGGCGCCGGACCTGGCTTGCGCGGAGTTCGACCGCTGCGTCCGCGACCTCGGCCTTACCGGCATCGAAATCGGCACGCACATCAACGACTGGAACCTGAGCGACCCGGCGCTCTTCCCGGTCTTCGAGCGGGCCGAGCAGCTCGGTGCGGCCGTCTTCGTCCATCCGTGGGACATGATGGGCAAGGACCGCATGTCCAAGTACTGGCTGCCGTGGCTGGTCGGCATGCCGGCTGAGACGTCGCTCGCGATCTGCTCGGTCATCTTCGGCGGCGTGCTCGAGCGTCTGCCGCGGCTTCGCATCGCGTTCGCGCACGGCGGCGGTGCGTTCCCCGGCACCATCGGCCGGATCGAACACGGCTTCAACGTCCGTCCCGACCTGTGCGCCGCGGACAACGACGTCAACCCGCGCGACTACCTTCGCCGGCCTGACGGCACGCCGGCCCGATTCTACGTCGATTCGCTCGTGCACGACGTCGACGCGCTGCGGTGGCTCATCCGGCAAATGGGACCCGAACGCATCGCGCTCGGTTCGGATTATCCGTTCCCGCTCGGTGAGGCCGAACCGGGCGGGCTCATCGACTCGCTTGTCGAATCGCATGCCGACCATGCGATCGGCACCGTGACCGATCCGCCAACCGACACGGCGGTCGCCGCCTCGCCCCACACCTCGACCGACGCGGTGCCGGACATGCCGGCCGACACACGGGATTGGCTGCTCAGCCGGACCGCCCTCCACCTGCTCGGCCTCGACCGGAGTCGCTTCGATGGCTAGCCGGCGCGACCACGCGTTCAGCGACGCCGAGTCCTTCGCGCGCAAGCTCGACGCCGCGGATCCGCTGCGCCACTACCGACAGCGTTTCCACATCCCAAAGCGGACCGATGGCGGGCCGGTCATCTACCTCGCCGGCAACTCGCTCGGCCTCCAGCCCGCCGGCGTCCGCGCACGCGTAGAGCAAGAGCTGGACGATTGGGCCCGATACGGCGTGGACGGCCACTTCGATGCCACTACACCCTGGTACGCGTACCACGAGGTCTTCCGCGACACCGGGGCGCGCCTGGTCGGGGCCCACCCCGGCGAGGTCGTCATGATGAACAGCCTGACCGTCAACCTCCATCTAATGATGGTCACATTCTTCCGCCCGACGCGCGAGCGATACAAGGTGCTCATGGAGCACGCAGCGTTTCCGTCCGACACGTACGCCGTCAAAACACAGCTCCAACATCACGGCCTCGACCCGGCGGACGCACTCGTTGTCGCCAGGCCGCGCGATCGCGAGCACACGCTCCGCACGGACGACATCGAGGCGCTCATCGACCGGGACGGCGACCGGATCGCGCTCGTGATGATGGGCGGCGTCAACTACTACACCGGCCAGGTCTTCGACATGCCGCGGATCACCGCCGCGGCCCGGCGCCGCGGATGCACCGTCGGGTGGGACCTCGCCCACGCGGCGGGCAATGTGATCCTCCGGCTCCACGACTGGGACGTGGACTTCGCCGTATGGTGCAGCTACAAGTACCTCAACGCCGGTCCCGGTGCGGTCGCCGGTTGCTTCGTTCATGAGCGTCACGGCCGGGACACCGGGCTGGGCCGTTTCGGCGGATGGTGGGGCAACGATCCGGATACGCGGTTCCGCATGCACCTTGAACCAGAGTTCACCCCGCGGTGCGGTGCGGACGGGTGGCAGGTGAGCAACCCGCCCATCCTCGCGATGGCGCCGCTACGGGCGTCGCTCAACATGTTCGACGACGTGGGGTTGCCGGCGCTGCGGCGCAAGTCGGAGCGCCTCACCGGCTATCTGCAGGACCTGATCGACGCGATGCCGGACGCCGGCCTCGATGTCATCACGCCGCGGGACGCCGACGCGCGGGGGTGTCAGCTCTCGCTGCGCGTCCGCCAGCGCCCCGAGGCACGGCTTGCCGCGCTCCGCGACGCCGGCGTGGTCTGCGACTTCCGCGCGCCGGACGTCATCCGCGTGGCACCGGTGCCGCTGTACAATACGTTCCACGACGTGTGGCGGTTTGTACGCGCGCTGGCGTAGGCTACTGTCAGTTTGAATGCTCAGATTGTTCGTCTGCTGTCCGAGCCGCGCCCGTATGCAAGCGGTCGATTCCGGACCGCAAGAAGAACCCTGAGGGGGCACGAGTCGGCCGCCGCGTGTGTCGTGTGAAGCATGCGGCTTCAGACCGGCGCCACTGTGCCACCAATGGCCGCACGCCGCATCGGCTGCTCGTGTGGTGACCAGGTGGCCGGGGAAGTTTTGATGTCGGACGGCGATGCACCAAGATTCACCGTGGTAGGGGGCGGGTTGGCCGGCGCGCTTATGGCCTGCTACCTCGGCCGGGCGGGCCACGAGGTCGATGTGTACGAACGGCGACCAGACCTTCGCCGCGGCGACATCCCCGCCGGAAAATCCATCAACCTGGCGATCTCCGTTCGCGGCATCGCCGCGCTCGACGAGGTCGGTCTCGCGCGACAAGTTCTCGACATGGCGATTCCCATGCGCGGCCGCATGATCCACGCGCCGAGCGGCGCGCTCACATTTCAACCCTACAGCAAGGACCCATCCGACGCGATCAACTCCGTTTCGCGTGGAGGTCTCAACGCCGTCTTGCTCGACGCGGCCGAGCGGTATCCCACCGTCCGGCTGCACTTCGCGCACAAGTGTGTCGACGTCGATCTCGACGCGCCGGCGGCTACGTTCCAGCGTGACGGATCGGCCGATCCAATCACCGTCCGCGCCGACGTCATCATCGGCGCCGACGGCGCATTCTCCGCCGTCCGGGCGCGCATGCAGCGATTGGACCGGTTCGATTACCGCCAGGACTACCTCCAACATGGGTATAAGGAACTCACGATCCCCCCCGGTCCTGGTGGCACGCACATCATGGAAAAGCACGCGCTGCACATCTGGCCACGCAGGTCCTACATGATGATCGCGCTGCCCAACATCGACGGTTCCTACACCTGCACGCTCTTCTGGCCGTTTGAGGGCCCTACCAGCTTCGCGGCGCTTAGCCGTGATCACGACGTCCTTGCGTTCTTCCGGACGCACTTCCCCGACGCCGTCGAGATTATGCCCGCGCTCGTCGAAGACTACCGTCGCAATCCCGTCAGCTCGCTTGTCACCGTCCGCTCCGGACCGTGGTGCTACCGCGACAAGGTGGTGCTCGTCGGAGACGCGTGCCACGCCGTGGTACCGTTCTACGGCCAGGGAATGAACGCGGCGTTCGGCGACTGCAAAGTCCTCAACCACGCCCTCACGCGGTACCCATCCGACCGTGCACGCGCGCTGAGGGATTACTACACACGCCGCAAGGTCCACGTCGACACACTCGCGGACCTGGCCATCGCCAACTTCCTCGAGATGCGCGACCGTACGGGGTCCCGGCGGTTCCGGATCGCCAAGAAAACCGAACAACTGCTGCACCGCCTCTTGGGTCGATCGTATATACCCCTCTACAATATGGTATCGTTCTCGCAAATCCCCTATGCCGACGCGCTCGCCCGTGCCCGCCGGCAGCTTTGGGTGGTCCGGGCCGTGGCTGGTGCGCTCGTCGTGTTGCTCACCCTGGCCGTCATATGGTGGATGCGCGCGTAACATCATGCAACCAGGAATCCATTTCGACGCAGAAAGGCCGCTCGTCCCATGAACCCACACGGTAAGCGCCCGATTCTCAAAGACACACGGGTCGAATGGTTCAGTCGCATAACACCCCGGAGCAGCATGCCATGCCGCTGACGTACGCCGGTTATCTCCAGATCGATGCGTTGCTCGAGCTTCAACAACCTCGGTCCCAGCCGCCCGAACACGACGAGATGCTCTTCATCATTATCCACCAGGTGTATGAGCTCTGGTTCAAATTGCTCATGCACGAGATGGAAAAGATCAAACGCGATTTCTCGTCCAATGACCTCTTCGGCGCAATACATACCTTCAAACGCGCCCGCACCGTCATGAAAACGCTCGTCGCCCAGCTTGACATCCTGGAGACCATGACACCGATGTCGTTTACGAGCTTCCGCGACCGCCTGGAACACGCGTCCGGGTTCCAATCCGTGCAGTACCGGGAGTTTGAGTTCCTGCTGGGATACAAACGATCGGACATGCTCAAGTACCACGAGCCCGCGACGCCCGCCCACGCGGCGCTCACCCGGCGCCTCCACGAGCGAAGTGTTGTGGATCATTTCCATGACTTCCTGGAACAGCGCGGGGTTGCCATTCCCGATGCCCTGCGCGCGCGCGACGTTACCATGCCGGTCGTCCCCGATGAGACGGTGCAGCGAGGCATCCTCCGCCTCTACCGCACGCAAACCGAAATCACGATCCTCTTCGAATCCATGACCGACTTTGATGAGGGGTTGCAGGAATGGCGCTACCGGCACGTCAAGCTCGTCGAGCGAACCATCGGCAGCAAACGCGGGACCGGTGGCTCCCCCGGTGTGGCATTCCTCAAGGAGTCGCTCTTCAAACCGGTGTTCCCCGATCTCTGGGCAATCAGACACGAACTATAACGGTGGCCGCGGCCGTGCCGTCTCTTGGGGAGTATAGACGAAGAATCGGCGATCGATGGTATGGAAACGCCGGGTGAACGCGCGCGCAAAAACGGCGCTATGACCAACCGGCGCAAAACGGGACGGGGGCCGGGTGAGAAACCATCGTGATGACGTTCGGAGGGCTACAACGTGATCCACGATATTACACCGCCGATCACGGCATCGCTCAACGTGTTTCCCGGCGACACGCCGCCGTCGCGCGAGGTGCTGTTGGACATGAGCAACGGCGATGCACTGACGCTATCAACGCTCCGCGCGACCGTCCATCTCGGCGCCCACGCCGACGCGCCGAGCCACTACGGCGTAACCGGCCGCCCGATCGACCAACAGGGTCTGGACTACTACATCGGCACGTGTCAGGTCATCCACGCCCCCGCGGCCCGCGCTACCCGCGTGGAACCCGCGGACCTCACCGCGCCGATTCAGGCGCCGCGCGTACTCCTCGCCACCGGCACCTACCCCAACCCCGAACGGTGGAACCCGGATTTCGCGGCGCTGAGCCCCCCCCTGGTCGATCATCTCCACGACCACGGCGTCATCACCGTCGGCGTCGACACGCCGAGTGTCGACCCGGCCGACGCGAAGGTCCTGACCACGCATCACCGGTTCCTCACCCACGACATGGCCATCATCGAGGGGCTCGTGCTCACCGACGTACCCGACGGCTTATACGAACTCATTGCGCTCCCACTGAAACTCGCCGGCTTCGACGCAAGCCCGGTCCGCGCGATCCTCAGAGACCGTGCCGAGGTATAGCCCCACACGCCGCCGCCCGCGCCACGACGTTGTCGTCGTGTCCTCAAGATTCGCCCGGCACGACGCCGAACATAAAGGGCCGGGAGAGCGCAAGGAGCACCTGCATGATGCGACGTATCGGGGTTCGACCTCTGCGTTTGTTCGTTATCACCGCTGGGGCCGCTGCTATCGGCGCATGCGCGCCGGGCGCTATCGAGCCCACCGTGTCCGACACCCCGGATGACAGCGCCAACACCAGCGCAAACGCGAATGACAATGCCGGCCCACGCGATACCGACGGCGACGGCGTACCCGACGCCGCCGACACGTGTCCAACCGTTCCCGACCCCGACCAGAGCGACCTCGACGGCGATGGCATCGGCGATGCGTGCGACAACTGTCCGGACGACCCCAACCCGGATCAGGCCGACATCAACTTCAACCGCATCGGCGACGCGTGCGACGCCGATCCCTGGCTCGCTGCCGCCGGCGTCTATGCGCTCCAAGGTGACTGCGAGGACGACGACGGACTCATCGCGGTCGTGCGGATCGGTCAGGTCCTGCTCCTTCGCGCATTCGACGGCAGCGACGACATACCCTTGAGCCTCAACGGCGCGGTCGCCACGGCGGACAACGTGACCCAGAGCGGCGTCGACGGCTTCACGCTCACCATGACCATACACGACACCGGCACGGTAACGCTCGAACTCGTCCGGCCGACCACGGGCGACACGTGCACGGCCACACTGACCCCGCAGTAGCCATCGGCTGGAATCGCCCCCGCTTCGGGTGAACCCGCCGACGCCGGACCGTTGATAAACCGCCCCAGGCGCGCATGATCCACGGTCAGCGCCGGTGCTCGTCTACCGGCGTCGGGCTCCGTGCGGCGATCTGCGTCCGGCCTCGCCGCGTGTTCGACGATCGCGCCGGCCGCTCATCGCGCGCATCGCGCCCCGTTGGGACGAACCGGAAACGAACGAGAAACCATGACCAACACGCTCACCGCAGACGCGATCGTCAAGCACTACCCGACACGCGGAGACCCGCTCGTGGTGCTCGACGGCGTGTCGCTGTCGCTGCAACGCGGAGAGGCCGTGGCCATCATGGGACCGTCCGGTTCCGGCAAGAGCACGTTGCTCAACATCCTCGGCGCGCTGGAACCACCCACGGCCGGCCGCATCCGCTTGGACGCGGTCGACCCGTTCGCGCTCTCCCAGCGAGACCTCGCGCGCCTCCGCAACGAGCGGATCGGGCTCATCTTCCAAGATCACCATCTCCTACCGCAGTGCTCGGTCTTCGAGAACGTCCTGCTGCCCACGCTGCCGTACCACCGCGGCGAACCCGGCGCCGAACGCGCACGCACGCTGCTCCACCGCGTCGGCCTGTCGGATCGTCTCGAACACATGCCCGCCGAGCTCTCGGGCGGCGAGCGACAGCGCGTCGCCGTCGCCCGCGCGCTCATGAACCACCCCGCGTTGGTGCTCGCCGACGAGCCCACCGGAAACCTCGATCGGGCCAGTGCCGACGTCGTGGGCGATCTGCTCACCGAGCTCCACCGGGCCGAGTCGCTCATGCTCGTCGTCGTGACGCATAGCGTTCGCCTCGCACAGCGCTTCCCGCGCCGCCTCGAGCTCATCGACGGTAGACTTACGCCAAACGGTGACACCCGAGGTGCGCGGTGATGGTTCACGCGGGTGGGCCCCCGCGGTGTCACTATGTTCAGTCCCGGTGAGTCCGCTAGGCCGCCGCAGACCCTGGCGCGGCGGCGTCGCCGATGTCCCATGACGCACGCCCGGGCAGCCGGACGCTCGTAAACCGTGAACAAAACCACACTCATCTTGCGCGGCCTGGCGTACCATCGGCGGACGTACCTGGCCGTCATGCTCGGCGTCGCGGCGGCGACCACGACGTTGACCGGTGCGCTCCTCGTCGGCGATTCCATGCGGGGCAGCCTGCGCGCCGGCGCCCTGGGTCGGCTTGGCCGCATCGACGATGCGCTCATCGCGCCGCGCTTTTTCCGTGCGTCATTGGCGGTGGACATCGCCTCGTCCCCTGCCGCGCTCCCGACCGCGGACACGCCGCCACTTCAGGATCCCGCGTCGAAGGCGGGTCCGGACACACACTCCCTCGATCTCGTACCCGCCATACTGCTCCGCGGCACCGCCGTGCACGCCGGATCACGCGCCCGCGTCAGCCGCATCCAGGTGCTCGGCGTCACGGAGGCGTTTTGGGCGCTCGGCGATGTGTCGGCTGACGCGGCGGACGCGCACCGACCCGCCCGCGACACACCCCAAGACACAGCCGGGCACGCGCGGGCACACGGCGTCGGTGCCGCGCGGTCCGTGACGCTCAATGACCGGCTCGCCGCGGAGCTCGGTGCGGCCGTCGGCGACGATGTGCTCCTGCGTGTCGAGCGGTCCGGCTCCATTCCGACCGAAACGCTCTTGGGGCGAGCGGACAACACGTCGGTGACGCTGCGTCTCACCGTCGCCGCCGTCGTACCGTCGGCGGGCATCGGTGGTTTCGCGCCCACACCTCAGCCGTATCCGGCACGCAACGCGTTTGTCCCGCTCGCCGTATTGCAGCGCGCCCTCGGTCAGCGTGGCCGGGTCAACGCCATGCTTGCGAGCACCCGGGATCATCGCGACGGCGATCCGCCGCGCGGAAACACCGCGGGTGCTGACCGCACGCAGCGGCTCAACCGCCGACTCCGCGACCACATCCGCCTGGCCGACTACGGGCTCAAGCTCAGGCGCGACAACGCCTACGGCTACATCGCGCTGGAAAGTGACCGCGTGCTCATCGAACCGGCGGCGGAGTCGGCGGCCCGCGCGGCGGCCCGCGCCATGGACCTGCAGGCCGTCCCGGTGCTCACGTACCTGGCCAACCGTATCGACATCAAACCCCCGACCCCAACCCATCATGCGCCGTCTCCAACCCCGCGTGCGGCGCCCGCGATTCCCTATGCCACGGTCGCCGCGATCGATGTGGCGCCGACGCCGGCGGGCGGACTCCGGCTCATCGATGATACGCCCGCACCGCTGCTCGGACCCCGCGACGTGCTCCTCAACACCTGGGCCGCCGACGACCTCGGCGCCAACCCCGGCGACATCGTACGCATGAGCTACTACGTCACCGGCCCGCTCGGGCGCCTCGACACCGAGCATGCCGAATTCGTCGTGACCGGCGTCGTGCCGCTCACGGGTATGGCCGGCGACCCGCGTCTCACCCCGGCCTATCCCGGCATCACCGATGCGAAGCACATGGGCGATTGGGACCCGCCGTTTCCGGTCGACTTCACGCGGATCAGGGACAAAGACGAACGCTATTGGGACGACCACGGCGCAACGCCGAAGGCGTTCATATCGCTCGCGACGGGCGTCAGGCTTTGGGCGCACGACGGGGCGCGGTTCGGTCGGCTCACCTCCATCCGGTTGGTCCCCCATGCAGGCGCCGCCCCGAACGACATCATCGACCCGTTCCGCCGCAACCTGCTCGACCGCCTCCGCCCGGCGTCGTTTGGCATCGCGTTTGACCCGATCCGGGATCAAGCGATGTCGGCCGCGAACGGCACCACCGACTTCGGCATGCTCTTCATCGGGTTCAGCTCATTCCTCATCATGTCGGCGGCGATGCTCGTCGCGCTGCTCTTTCGACTCTCAACGGAGCGGCGATCCCCCGAGCTCGGCATGTTACTCGCGATCGGCCTCGCGCCGCCGGTCGTGTCGCGGCTCCTCATCCTCGAGGGCGCTGTCGTCGCCGGCGCCGGCGGCGTGCTGGGCGTAGTGGGTGCCGTCGGCTACGCCTGGGCCATGTTGGCGGGTCTTGGGTCCTGGTGGTCGGCGGCCGTGACCGGCCCGGTGTTGTCGCTGCACATGACGCTCACGAGCCTGGGCATCGGATATGCCGCGGGCTTCGTCGTCGCACTCTGCTCGATTGCCTGGTCGATCCGCGGTCTCACCCGTATCTCGTGCCGCGCGTTGCTCACCGGCGCGATGCACGCCCATCGGACGGCGGCGTCTGGTGCCGGGCGCCCGCGGCGCTGGGCCGGCGGTGTCACGTGCGCCGGGCTGCTCGCTGCCGTCGGGTTGGTCGGCGCCGGCGCGGCCGGTGTGATCCCGGCGACCGGCGCGTTCTTCGGTGGCGGCGCGGCGATGCTCGTCGCGTGCCTCGGCGGGCTGTCGCGCTGGCTCCGACACGCGCCGCGTCGCGCGATCGGCGTTGACCCGCGTCGCGATCGTGGTGGTACCGCCCCGGCCTTGATCCGTCTCGCCATCCGCCACGCCACACGCAACCCCGGCAGGAGCCTGCTCACGGCGTCGCTCATCGCCGCCGCGAGCTTCGTCATCATCGCGGTCGGTGCGAACCGGAAAACCGTTGCCTTCCACGCCACCGATCGACACACCGGCACCGGCGGCTTTACACTGCTCGCCAGGTCGGCGATCCCGCTCCACCACGATCTCAACACACCCACCGGACGCACCGCCCTCAACCTTTCGCGCGAAACGCACGATGCCCTCACCAACGTGCGCGTCGTGCCGTGGCGCGTGCGCAGCGGCGCGGAAACAAGTTGCCTGAATCTCTATCGCCCATCGCAGCCACGCATCATCGGCGCGACCGGCGCCATGATCCACCGCGGCGGCTTCGCGTTCGCGTCGAGCCTGGCCACGTCGAACGCGGACCGCGACAACCCATGGCGACTGCTTCAGCAACCCCTCGCGGACGGCGCCATCCCCGCCATCGGCGATGTCAACGCCGTCATGTGGCAACTCCATCTCGGCCTCGGGCGAGACTTGATCATCAAGGATGAACACGGCGATGACGTGCGCCTTCGCTTCGTCGCCCTGCTGGCCGACAGTGTCCTGCAAAGCGAAGTCGTCATCGCCGAATCCGCGATGCTCAAGCTCTTTCCGTCCATCAGCGGCTACGCGTTCTTCCTGCTCGAAACACCGGACAACGCCGCGCAACGCGTCGCGACCGTGCTCGAGCGCGAACTCGCCGATTACGGCTTCGACGCCACACACACCGTCACCCGCCTCGCCGAGTACCACGCCGTCGAGAACACCTACCTGGCCACGTTCCAAATGCTCGGTGGCCTGGGTCTTGTGTTGGGCACGTTCGGCCTCGGCGCCGTGCTCGCGCGAAACGTCTTCGAACGCCGGCGTGAGCTCGCGATGATGCGGGCGCTCGGCTTCCGGACCGGACTCCTCGCGTCGCTCGTCCTCATCGAGCATGGCGCACTGCTGCTCGCCGGGCTGCTCGCCGGAACGCTCTCGGCCCTCGTGGCCGTAGCGCCGCACCTGCGCACGAGCGGCAACGGCGCCCCGTGGGTGTCATTGGGTGGCACGCTTGTGCTCGTACTCATCGTCGGCGCGGCCGCCGCCGGCCTGGCCCTCATCCCGATGTTGCGGACACCGCTCGTACCCGCCCTGCGCCGCGAATAGGCGGCAACCGCGTGTGCCGGACGCAAGCGCGATCGCGCGCCTGGCGCTGAGCCCGCTAGCCCTGCGGCGCTCCGCCCGGGCGGGCATGCGACGATCCGAGCCGCGAGCGCAAGTGACCGGTTCTT
>JBHHVO010000080.1:0-11281 GCA_046754365.1 Phycisphaerae bacterium
GTGCACGTCGAGCTGTCGCGGCACAGCCACGACGCCGTGGCCGTCGCGACGCGGGCGCATGCGTTTCTTGCGCCGCGGATGACGTGATGGCCGGTCGCGACGCGGCGTCGGCGACGCGGGCGCGTGGCTACCGGCGGCGGGTCCAGGGGGCGCCGGCGTATTTGGGGCAGAGCGCGGCGGCGGCGTCGAGCTCGTCGGGTGTCCATGCGCCGGGCGCCAGCGACACGCCGGCGCTTTGCGACAGGTGGGCCGGGAACTGCGACCGCAATACACGCATGGACTGCTCGAACGGCACGGGGATCGTCGCCGTCGGGTGTTGTGTGAATCGATTGCCCAGGACGATGGAGCCGTGTTGGAGCACGGCGTCGCGCGTACGGCGTTGGGCGCTGCCGGCGAGCTTATCCGCGCCGAGCAGCACGTCTTCGGCGTGCCGGCGGGCGAAGCAGAAGAACGGGCCTTTGGCGGCGCCGGAGTCGTCGGTCCGGCCGCATCTTGCGGGGTCGATGCCGAGCCCGCGGAGCGCCGCGATCGCGGCGTCGTGCACGAGGCCGTACAACGCGGTCGCGCCGGGGCGCAGCAGCCCGTGCCCCGACGGCAGGGTGAGCGCGTAGGTGAGCTCGATGTCGTGGAGGATCGCACCGCCGCCGGTGAGGCGCCGCACGACAGCGAGCCCGCCCGCCGGCGGCTCGAGCGTTTCGTAATCGGCGTAGTGTTGAAAGTAGCCGAGCGACACGGTCGGCGGGTCCCATTCGTACAGCCGAAGCGTCGGCGGTGACGCGCCGCCCCCGACGCGCGTCATGAGGGCCTCGTCGCGCGCCATGTTGGTCGGCCCGTCGAGGCGGGGGTCGTGCAGGATGCGGATCGCGTCGGGGCCGGTCATACGATGTTCACAAACGGGCGGGCGGGCGGCGGGCGACGGCGTCCCCCACGGCTGAAGCCACGGAGCACACGGCACCCACTATTCGCGTCCCCCACGGCTGAAGCCATCGGGCACCCGCCCGCTTCCTCACGCGTGGGGTTCGGATCCGCCGACCAGCCGGCTGCTTCCCTACGGGCGCGGTACGGATCGGACGAAGGGCCGACACAGCGACGGTGTCATCGCCGGCGCCAGCGGACGTTGGGCCTTCGGCTCGCGGCCACCTCGTCGACGCCTTGGACCGGTGCGGTGTGGGGCGCGGTGCGCACGGTTTCCGGGTGGTTCTCGATCTCATCGGCGATGTCGAGCATGGCCTGGACGAATCGGTCCAGGGTTGCCGGGGATTCGGTTTCGGTCGGTTCGATCATGAGGCAGTGGGGTACGGGCCAGCTCATGGTCGGCGGGTGGATGCCGTGGTCGATGAGACGCTTCGCGACGTCGTGCTCGGTGACACCAGATCCGGGGAAGTTCGGGACGGTGATGAACTCGTGGGCGTACGGTGGCGGGAACGGCATGGTGTAGCGGTGCTTGAGCCGTGCGGCCACGTAGTTCGCCGCGAGAACGGCCTTTTCCGCCACGTCGCGCAGGCCGTCGCGCCCGAGCGCACGGATGTACGCATACGCGCGGACGAGCACGCCGATCTGCCCGTGGAACGAGCGGATCCTGCCGATGCTGTGGGGACGGTCGGTGTCCCACGCGAACGTGCCGTCGTGGCGACGAACGACCTGGGGCGTCGGCAGGAACTCGCGGAGATGCTCGGCCACCGCGACCGGCCCTGCGCCGGGTCCGCCTCCGCCGTGTGGTGTGCTGAAGGTCTTGTGGGTGTTGAAGTGCATGACATCGACGCCGAAATCTCCGGGACGCGCGATGCCGAGGATCGCGTTCATGTTCGCGCCGTCGAGGTAGAGCTGGGCACCGCGGGCGTGCAGCAGGTCGGCGATGTCGGCGATCTGTTCGTCGAACACGCCGACGGTGTTGGGGTTTGTGATCATCATCGCGGCCGTGTCGTCGTCGACCTTGGCGCGGAGGTCGTCGAGGTCGACGCGACCGTCGGGGCGGGATTGGACGGCGACGGCGCGACAACCACACATCGCGCAACTGGCCGGGTTCGTGCCGTGGGCGGTGTCCGGTGCCAACACGGTGCTGCGTTTCTGGCCGTGCCGGGCGTGGTACGCGTTGATCATCATAAGGCCGGCCATTTCACCGTGGGCGCCCGCCGCGGGCTGCAGGGACACCTCGGCCAGGCCCGCGATCGCGGCGAGGTCGCACCGGAGCCGGTACAACAGCTCGAGCATGCCTTGTACGTCGGCGTCGTCCTGATGGGGATGGAGGTCGGCGAGTCCCGGCATGACGGCGATGCGTTCGTTGACGCGGGGGTTGTACTTCATCGTACAGCTACCGAGTGGATAGAAGTTCCCGTCGACGCTGAACGTGCGTGCGGCCAGCCCGTGGTAGTGTCGGACAAGATCCAGTTCGCCGAGTTCGGGTAGCGCGAGCGGATCGTCGGCGACGAGGCCGGCGGGGATCGCGGTGCGGCGATCGGCGGCCGGCACATCCGACTCGGGCAGCGATACGGCCGAGAGCCCCGGGGCGCCGAGCTCGAACACCAGGGGGTAATCGTCCCGCCGGCCGGTCGGCATGTTCGAGTGTTTATCCGCGTCAGCGCTGCAGTGCGCGGATGGTTCGGCGCCGGGCCGAGCGGTTGCGTTGTCACGACGTGGGGCCGGTGCGTCGTCGTGCGGTCGCGCACTGGCCTTGATGTCCGGCGGTGCGGCTTTCATGTTGTGGGCTCTCCTTGCGGGCGCGGTGCATCGATCGTGTTCGTTGCTTTTTCCACCGTGTTCGTCGCGTTCTTCTCGGCGCCCGCCGACACCGCTGCTCGCGGGACGGGGGTTTGCCAGAGTTCATCGAGGCGGTACGTCCTACCGCATTCGGGGCAGCGGCACTGCGTCAAACCAGACAGATTGTAGCCGCACCCGGGACACACCGGCGGCGCGTGCCTTGCCCGTCGCCAGCCGCGTTTGAAGCCGTCTCGCCACAAGAGGGCCGCGGCGAGCACGACGACGCCGATCGTCAGGAGCAGCAGGACGAACACACCGATCGTGATCCAGGGCGGTGCCATGGCGGTCAGACCCCCGCGAGTACCGAGACGAGTCGATCGATGTCGGCCTTGGTTCGCTTCTCCGTCACCGCGACGAGGAAGCAGTCGTCGAGCCGGTCGTCGAAGCGGGCGAGCGGGATACCGCCGAGGATGCCCTCCGCGCGACATGCGGCCAGCACGTTGTCGACGCCGCGCGTCGTGCGGACCACGAACTCCTTGAAGAACGGCGCCGACAACGGCAGGGCATAGCCGGTGACTGCGGCGATCGCATCGGCGGCGTAGTGGGCGTTGTCGAAACACTGCGCCGCGACGCGCGTCAGGCCGGTCGTGCCCATCGCGGCGACGTAGACGGCGGCGCGAATCGCGAGCAGGCCCTGATTCGTGCAGACGTTGCTCGTCGCCCGCTCACGCCGGATGTGCTGTTCGCGGGTCTGCAGCGTGAGGCAGAACGCCCGGCGACCTTCCCGATCGGTGGTCATGCCGACGATGCGGCCCGGGAGCCGTCGCAGGTATGGCTCGCGTGATGCGAGGAGCCCGAGGTAGGGTCCGCCGTACTGCATCGGGATGCCGAGTGGTTGGCCTTCCGCGACCACCACGTCGGCCCCGAGCGCGCCGGGTGTCTTCAACACGCCGCCCGCGAGCGGATCCGTCGACACGATCGCGAGCGCGCCTTGGGCGCGGATCGCCGGGATCAGGCGGTCCAGCCGCTCGATGCATCCGAGGAAGTTCGGGGATTGCAACAGCACCGCGGCGACGCCGCCGTCGAGCGCGTCGGCGAGGGCGCGTTCGTCCACGACGCCGTCGACGTCCGGGACCGTGGCGATGTCAACACCACGCTGGCGCGCGTAGGCGCGCAACACGTCGGCCGTGTCCGGGTGGACGTTTCGCGCTACGAGGGCCCGCCGCCGGCCGGTGATGTCCACGGCCATCATGACGCCCTCGGCGGCCGCGCTCGCGCCTTCATAAAGCGACGCGTTGGCGATGTCCATGCCGGTGAGTGCGCACACCATCGTCTGGAACTCAAAGAAGAGTTGTAGGATGCCCTGCGACGCCTCGGCTTGATACGGCGTGTACGCGGTGACGAACGCGGGTTGCCCGGCCAGTGCGTCGACGACCGACGGGATGAAGTGGTCGTAGGCGCCGCCGCCGAGAAAGCAGACAAGCTCGTCGCACGCATGGTTGCGACGGGCGAGATCGGTCGTGTCGCGGAGCAGGTCGAGCTCGGACATGCCGACCGGCAGGTCGAGCGGCCCCGGGTCGGGGAGCGTCGCGCGGACCGCGGAGAACAGGTCGTCGACCGAGGCTACCCCGATCGTTTGGAGCATGCGCCGGACCTGCGGCTTCGTGTACTGCGTATACCTCATGGCGCTGCGGGCGAGACGGACGGGGCCGCGGGGTTGACCGCGTCGGCGTGTTCCGGTGCCGCCGGTCCGGCCGGGACGTCCACCCGTGCCCCGGCGACGTCGGGTTTGAAGATCTTGGTTTCGAGCGCGCGGTTGTAGTTCGTCCAGTGGCTCACCGGATCGCGGTCGGATTCGATTTCCGCGAGGAACATGTTGACCTTGGCGTCGAGGTTGTCGAGGTAGTGCACCGCGACGGCCTCGGGCATGGCGGGGAGTTTCGGGCTTCCGAACGCGTAGCAGCCGTGGTGGCTCAGCACGATATGCTGCAGCGACCAGAGGATCCGGTCCGGGAACCGCTTGCCGGTTCGCTTGGCGACGGCGTCGGCCTTTTTTTGGACCCACGCGAACGCGATCGCGATGTGGCCGAGGAGTTGTCCGCTGTCGGTGTAGCTGATCGTCGTCTCGTACGCGAGTTCGTGCGTCTTGCCGATGTCGTGCAGGAACACGCCGGCGAGGATGAGGTCGAGACTGAGTTTCGGGTAGAGCGGTATGACCCGCCGGGCGACTTCGAGGACATTGAGCGTGTGCTCGAGGAGCCCGCCGACGTACGCGTGGTGCATCGTGGCCGCGGCCGGGGCGCGCCGAAACCGCTCCATCAGGTCGGCGTCGGCGAGAAACTCGCTGACCAGGGCGGCGACATCGGGCTGCTTGATGTCGCCGAGGATCTCGACGACGCGGCGCCACATCGCGTCGACGTCGCCCTCGGTGGTCGGGAGGAAGTCGGACGGGTCAATCTCGTCGGGCGAGACGGTACGGATCGCCTCGATGATGAACTGCAGGTTGCCCTTGTAGCTCTCGGTACGCCCCTTGAGGCGGACGAACCCGCCGTCCGGGATCGCGTTGTACATGGCCTCGGTCGCCTGCCAGACGCGGGCCAGAAGCTGCCCCGTGCGGTCGGCGAGTACGGCATGGATGTACAAGCTGCCCTGGGTCGTCGTGCGGAGGTCCTTCGAGCGCACGGCGAACACCGCGTCGTCAATGAGTTCGCCCGGGCGGAGCTCTTGAATGTACCTTCTCGCCATCAAAGGGTCCCTTCAACCGTACCTGACTTCCTGAGGTGAACGCACTTGTCCAGCAGTGCTTCTCATGGCCGTTCGTTGAGCACGTTCCGGTGTCGCGTGCCGAGTATCCTGGTTCACGTCGGACCGTCCGTCGGACACGCACACCTGTCCGACCTGGGGGCCGGACGGCACCGCGCCTGGTCGCGCCGTTTCGCGTTCGCGCTGGACGTCGCCGCGCGCACGGGGCGCGGCCCCGCGCAGGTCGGCATGCGCACCGACCTGCCGCATCAAGAGCGCCTCCGAAGCGCCCCTCCGTCACCGTCGGGGTTCGGAAAAACCGTTGTTGGCGTCGGTTCCATGACGCCTGCCGGATGACCGCAGGGTACGGGCAATGCGTCGGGGTCGCAAGGCGACCGGCACACGTCCGAGCGGCGCGCCGGCGTGGTCGTCGCCGGCAGCGGCGTCATCGGCGGGGGCGCCTCGGTGGCCGCGTGGTATCGGCGCCGGGACGAGTCCGTATGATCACGGTGAGATGCCTGAGGTACACCGCCGCATGTCGTGGGGTCTTGCGCTCGAGACGGCCGCATCCGTCGGCGCCGTCGCGATCGGCCGCGGTGACGCGGTATTCGAGAGCGTGGCGTTTACCGGCCGGCGGGCGCATGCGGTGGAGCTGCTCCCGACCATCGAGGCATTGTGCCGGCGGCACGCGGTCGAGCCGTCGGCGATCGACGCGGTGTACGTTTCGTGCGGTCCGGGGAGCTTCACCGGACTCCGCATCGGCATCACGGCCGCGCGGATGCTCGCGTTTTCGGTCGGAGCGCGCGTCGTGCCCGTGCCGACGCTCGATGTCATCGCGCAGCAGGCGGACGCCGTCGCCACGCCGCCGGACCGCGTTGTCGTGATGTTGGACGCGAAGCGGCGCCGTGTGTACGCGGCCGCGTTCCGGCGCGTGGAGGGTGCATACCTGGCTGAGGGGGCGGCGGCGGAGGTCGATCCGGCGCGGTTCCTCGCGGATCAGCCGCGCCCGTGCGCCGTGCTCGGCGACGGCGTGGCCGCGCACCGGGCGGTGGTCGAGGCGTCGGGCGTAGGTCTCCTGCCGGACGCGCTGGGCGCGGCCCGCGCGGCGACCGTGTACCGGCTCGGCGCTGCCCGAGCGACGTCGATCGCGGATGTCGATCCGCGCGATGTCGTCCCGACGTACGTACGACGGCCCGAGGCCGAGGAGCGGTGGGCGCGGCGGCATCGCGCGGATCGGTAGCGATGCCCGGCCACGTGCCGTGAACGTGTGCCGCGGGCGCGGCGGGAGCAACGTGCGCGTGATCGTCGGAGACGTCCGGCACGGGGGCCGGACGCTACGCACGGGCACAAGGTGCGGGTGATCGTCGGATACGTCCGGCACGGGGGCCGGGCGCTACGTACGGGCACAAGGTGCGCGTGATCGTCGGAAACGTCCGGCACGGGGGGCGGGCGCTACGTACGCGGGGCGAGCGGTCGGCCCGTGGATGTCCGATCGGTGGCGATACGGGCCAAGCCGTTGAGGAGCGTTTCGACGCAAAGCTGTGTGTGGACGTTGTAGCGGAGGTGCCCCTCGGCCTGGACGATGCGTTGGATCGCGTCGGCGGCGCGGCGTGAACCGAAGCGTGCGGCGGCGGGTCGCAGCGCGTCTCGGTGGGCTGCGTTGACGACGCCGGCGTCATGGTTGTTGTCTGCGCGGAGGACATCCGCATACCACATGGCCGCGAGTCGGAACATGAGCAGAACGCCGCGGCGCACGGCTTCGGCGTCGGAGATGTCGGGGTCACGTTTCTTGTGGCCGGCGCCCAACGCCTTAGCGGTTTTCATCCAATCCTGCGGGGTCGCGGCGGCGCGGTCGTCGGACATCCTTACGAGGTCTTCGACGATGCTGCGGTTGGTGCTGTAGATGTCGGCTTCGATGAGGTTGCGCGCCGCACCGAGGCTCCCGTCGGAGGCACGGGCATACCAGGCGACGTGGTCGGGCGGCAGGTCCGGATGCCCGTGCGCGATCGCGTTCTCCAGGAAGTCGAGCGGCAGGGCGTCGAACCGGACCATTTGACACCGGGATCGTGTCGTGTCGAGGAGTCTGTCGACGGCGGTGGTGAGCAGCACGACGACGGTGGCGTCGGGCGGCTCCTCAAGCGTCTTGAGCAGCGCGTTCTGCGCGGCGCGGGTAAGCGTCTCGGCGTCGCGGACGATGAAGACCTTGGCCCGCCCCCTGATCGACGTGAGCTGCGACGGCGCGATGAGGAAATGGCGGACGACGTCGATGCTCAGGTCGAGGCCCGTGCGTTTTCGAATCGTGGCGTCCGGGTGCTCGCGGTTGAGGTGGCGGTGCACGATGTGGAGATCGGGATGCACGCCGGCTTCGCGCCGAGCGACGGCCCGACAGTCCGCGCACGTGCCGCACCCGATGCGTCCGGTCGCAACACCGACGGCGTCGGGGTCGGGCGGCTCCGCCGTGCGCGGCGCGTCGCAGAGCAGCAGTTCGGCCAGGCCGCGCGCGAACAATTCCTTACCGACGCCGTCCGGGCCGTGAAAGATGTACGCGTGCGCAAGCCGCCCACGACGGATCGCCCGCTGGATCTCTTGCTGCGCCTCGCCTTGATGTTTCACGTCAAAAAGTGACACGGCCAAGGCACTCCAACACGCGGTGGTGGACGGTTTCCACGTCGCCGCGGCCGTCGAGTACGACAATCGGCGCGGGATAGGTCTCGTGCAGCTCAAGGAAGCGCTCGCGGACGCGGCGGTGGAACTCGATCGGGCGGGCCTCCATCGCGTCCGGTGTGGCGCCGGCGGATGGCCCCGACGCTGGACCGGGGCGTGCGCGGCGCTTGCGCCGGGGGGCCGGTGTTTGCGCGATGCGCGCGAAGCCCTCGTCGGCGTCGACGTCGAGCACGAGCGTCACCGCGGGCCAGGTGTCACCGATCGCGAACCCGGCGAGGTCGATGACCCGCCGGACGTCGTAGCCCGCCGCGCCCTGGTACGCACACGTCGCGGTCACGAACCGATCGCAAAGGACGGTCCGTCGCAGGTTCATCGCGGGCCTGACGACCTCGGCCACGAGCTGCGCGCGGGAGGCCATAAACAGCATGGTCTCGCACGCGACGTCCATCGTGCTCAAGTCGAAGTCGAGCAGGACCGATCGGATCCGGTCTCCGATCGTCGTCCCGCCCGGGTCGCGGCAACACACGACATCGGCGCCGCCGGTGGTGAGGCGGTCGGCAAGCAGCGTCAACTGCGTGGACTTGCCGGCGCCGTCGGGGCCGTCGAACACGATGAACCGGCCTTGAAGATGGTGGGCGAGGCTTGCGTCGTCCATCGGGGTTCCCGTGGTGCTCAGGCCTGACCGGATGCGGCCGCCGCCGCGGTCGCGAGTCGTCGGCGACTTTCGGCGAACACGTCCGCGGCGTTGTAACTGGACCGCACGAACGGTCCCGCGGCGACACTCACAAAACCCAGCCGCAACGCATGGGCACGCAACGCGTCGAACTCCTCGGGCCGGTAGTACCTGGCCACCGGTACGTGCCCGTCCCGCGTCGGCTGGAGGTACTGCCCGATGGTCACCACATCGCACGCGGCGTGCCGCAGATCCGCGAGTGTGCTGTGCAGCTCGTCGATCGTCTCGCCGAGCCCGACCATCACGCCCGACTTGGTGATGAGACGCGGCGCGATGTGTTTCACCAGCCGCAGCACGTCGAGCGAGCGATGGTAGCGCCCTTGCGGCCTGATCTTCGGCGTGAGCCGCTCCACCGTCTCGATATTGTGGTTGTACAGCTCGGGCCGGGCGGCGCAGAGGGTTTGGACGCACGCCGGTCTGGCGTGGAAGTCGGCCGGCAGGACCTCCACGGTCGTATCGGGGCATCGGCGGTGGATCGCGGTGACGCACCGCGCGAAGTGCCCGGCGCCCTCGTCCGGTAAGTCGTCGCGCGCGACGGCGGTGAGCACGACGTGGTCAAGCTTGAGCGCCGCGACGGCGGTGGAGAGTCGTTCGGGCTCGTCGTCCGCGGGCGGATCGGGGCGCGCGGTCGTGACGGCACAGTAATGACACCGCCGTGTGCACTTGTCGCCGAGGATCATGAACGTCGCGTGGCGGCGCGCCCAGCACTCGGAGAGGTTCGGACAGCGGGCCTGCTCACAGACCGTCGCCACGCCGCTTTGCGCGACGATCCGCCGCGTCTGGGCAAAATCCCCGGACGGGAGGGGGCGCCGAAGCCATGCCGGCAATCGCCGGTGCGGGGCCGCCGGGGCATTGGATGACAGGACCGTCAATTCCATGTGGTTTCGAGCCGGCGAACCGCGACCGAGTCGGCCGCACCCTACATCGCCGGCCTTTGCCGGCACACCGCCACTACGGCCGCGGAGGCCGGGGTCCCCAGTCTAGCCCGCGCGTTCGGTCGGAACAACCATGACGGCGCGGGCGGCGCGACACAGGGTCCGTGCCGTCCGGTCCGGGGACCGGGTGCCATCCGTCGGGACCAGCGTGTTTGCCACACCCCCACGACGTGCCGCGTCGTACGGCCGTACCGACCGCGTCGTGCCGGCTGCGTTGGTGGGTGTGCGTGGCGGACGTCGTTCGTCGGGTCCGGTCGGGCGAAAGCGCACGGATCGGTGTGAAGGGGGGTTGAAATCGGGTCGACCATGGGCTATAGGATAGGGCAGTGCCCCGGTTTCGGGGGGTGCGTGCGGGTTGTGGACGCTGGCGTCGGTCGGTTCGGTCCGGATCGCGGCGGATGCCCCGTCGCGGTGGCGCTACCGTCGCGGACAACGCTTCGCGTAGTAGACGCAACGGATCGCGCGCACCCGAAACGATGCGTCCCCGATGGGTGGTGCCCGGCTGGTCGGCCCCGTCACGGCTGGTGTCGGCTGCACGGGCTCGCCCCTGCCCTGTGAGGAGAATCCCTTTGAGTACGCTGACCAAGGTTTTCGTCGTGTTGCTGGTCGTGTTCAGCATCGCGTTCTCGATGATGACGGTTTCGATCGTCGCGCAGACGACCAACTGGAAGCAGAACGCCGAGCGCTACAGCGACGCCGCCCGGGTCGCCAACACAAACCTCGCGAATCTGCACGCGATCCACGCGGCCGAGCTCGCAACGAGCAAGGAAACGATCCAGTCCCTGATCGCCGAGCAGGGTCGACTCGAGACGGACAAAAAGGCCGCGCTCAACGAGCTGGACGCGACGAAACTGGAGCTCGCTCAGGTCCTTGAGGACAAGCGGAGTGTCGATGCGATGAACGGGCGGCTCGTGCGGCAGCTTGAGTCGGCCGAGGCGCGGCTCGCGGCCTACGTCGGGCAACGCGACGAGCTGGAAAAACGAGACATCGAACTCGAGCGGCGCAACATCGACCTGAATGATCGTGTGAACGAGCAGACCGCGACGATCGCGGTATTGGTCGAACAGCAGCGGCAGTTCGAGCAGCAGATTCACATCCTCAAGACGGAGAACGAGCGGTTGGCCCGGGTGACGCGTGGCGCGGCGGCGGGGCTGGCGTTGGAGGATGCGGCGGGCGTGGCGCTGCCCGGCGTCGCGGCGATGAGCCCGGTGGCGCATCGCGCGATCCGCGGGCGCGTGGTCGAGGTGTCCGGCAACGTGGTGACGGTGAGCGTCGGATCGGCCGACGGCGTCGAAAAGGACATGGTGTTTGTGATCCATCGTGACGGGCAGTACGTCGGTGACCTGCGCATCACGCACGTGCGCCCGGACGAATCCGCCGGGCGCATCGAGCGCTCGCTGCGTGGACCGATCCCCAATGATGACGTTACCGACGCTGTCACGCTGGCGAGCGCCGGCGGGGAGGGGTTGTGTGGGGCGCCGCGGGTGCATGCGGTCGGGCACCCGGACGG
>JBHHVO010000081.1:0-11279 GCA_046754365.1 Phycisphaerae bacterium
GTACCGCCCCCACAGGAACGTGTGGATGTACCAGTAGAGAAGGCGATCGCGCTCGCTGGAATCGGCCAAGTTGCCGCCGCGCTGGACGAGATATCGGGCCAGTAGTGGGAAGCAGCCCTTGCTACCAAGCACGCGGTCGTGGTCAAGCCCCAGACGGCTGGCGATCAGGTTGAGCAGCTTGTCGATGCTCCGTTCGGCTTCCTCCAAGCCCGCCCGAAAGCCCGTAGAGTCCACATCCTTGAGCGCCGAGAAGAGGGCTTCCCCAGTCAGGATCGCGTTGACGTTGCGCAGGAGCCAGTCGAGCCGGAAGGTGAAGCCAGCCTTCCGCCACTTAGCCAGTCGTTGTTTCATCTCATCTCTGGCGTCCGACCATTCGGCGCATATCTTGGCGAGGGCCAAGTCGCCTTTTGAGAGCTTGGTGCCACCGCTGTTCACCCGATTGAAGATGTCCACTACCACGTCCACGGTCTTGTCCTCGCCGGTGACCTCCTCAGCGTGGAGTTCAATCTGCTTGATCGCGTCGATGGCGTTGAGGCGGTTGATGTAGTCCGACAGGTTTGGAGCCAACTCCGGCATCTTGACGAGCCGCTCGATGGCCTTGCCGGACCCGATCTGCATGAGTTCGGTGACATTGATCCAGAGCGGATTGCCCTTCATCTTCGTCTGGGAGTAGAACTCGAACACCTCGTCGTCCAGGTGGAAGTGGAGGCCGGTGAAAGCCTGGGCGTTTCCGTCGAAGAACTTGGGCGGCGCGCCCCGGATGATGCCGTACAGCGAGGTGATGCGCTGCTGACCGTCGAGGAGGAGCTTGACGGTGCCGGGAGGTAGTTCGCCGTCGCCGCGCGTTTCGGCGGTCTCCGTTTTCGTGACCCAGACCAGCAGGCTCCCGACCGGGTGCTTCCTGTAGAGGGAGTGCATCAGGCCGCGGACCTGCTCCCGATTCCAAACGTAGCCGCGCTGAAACTCCGGGAGGGCCATCGAGCCTATGTCAATGAGGTCGAGAACTGTAGCGATTTTCACGTCAAATCTTTCCTTCGCCACGAGGCCGTCGGAGCGGCCTGGATTATACAGTCAGGATCGAGGATTTGTAACGGAACTCAGGGACTGGTGGCCAGTCACCTGTTTTTCGCCGACGCGTCAGTGAAGGTTCGCCCGCCCGTGCTGGGCGGCCGTTGTGCTGGGGCGTGACGCGATAACGGGTATTCGGTGCCGCGCGCGAAGCAGCGACGCGACACGGTGTCGCAGCGCCGCGCGTTGTTCGCTTTGGGCGTCGAAGATCGGCCGGCCGGCGGTGTCCCGGCGCTCGAAGAGCAGGCTGTACGCAAACGCCGCGACGTGGCCCGCTTCGGTGCACGCGCGCTCGACCTGTGCGGCGACGGTGGGCGGGTCCCCTTTTTCGAGGCTCACACCCACCACCACCGGTACCCGCGTGGCCGCCCGTCGCCACGCCGCGAGCCGTGCGTTGAAGACGTCCATGCCGGCCGTGTAGTTCATCGGGAACACGGCATCCACGAGCCCTTCGTCGATCCACCGGAGCGCATCCTGGAAGTGTCGGCGTTTTGCATCCGCGGGCACGGGTCCCACCGCCGCGGTCAGCCGCACGCGCGGCCTGGTGTGACGCACCATGCCCGCGATGTCGCGGACGAGCTGCGTCACCTGGTCCGTCCGCCACGCGTTCCACCGGGCCGGCGCCCGGTCCGGTGTCGTGCCGGTCGCGCGGCGAAACATCGCGAGCGTCCGCGGGTCGCGCGGGTAGTCCGGCACGACCGCGCCCGTCGGGTACGCGTTGTTCCACTCGTTCGGAAACCGGATGTAGTCCAGGTGGAGCCCGTCGACCGGATACCCCGCGACGATCTCGTGCATGACGGCGACGATGTACCGCCGGACCTCGGGGTAGCACGGGTTGAGGCTGTTGTACCACCCGAGCGGCTGCCGCCGCCCCCGCGCGTCGCGCCAGAACCAGTCCGGGTGCGTGTGGTAGAGTTGCCGGCGGTCCGTCGGCGGCGCCTTGCCGCGCCAACCGGGCATGACGTTGACCCATGCGTGCAGGTCGAGTCCGCGCCGTTTTGCCTCCCTGCACGCGACCGCGAGCGGATCAAACCCCGGATCGCGCCCGCCGAACTCCTTGGCCCAGGGTTCGATCTTCGAGCGATAGAGCGCGGTGCCGTTGCCGCGGACCTGAAACAATACGGTGTTGAACCCGGCCCACCGGCAGTTCTCCATGACGGCCGCAATGTCGCCCGGCGTCTTGTAGTCCCACCGCGTGACCCACATCGCCCGGATCGACCCAGCCGCGCCGACCCCGCCGGGATGACAGCCGGACGCCAGCAAGACGAACGCGACGAGCCCGACAACGGCCGCCAGACGCACGGTCCCGAGACGTGCGCCCATACGCACCGGACGTGTGTGCGCCACGCCGACGCGTCGCGGCGGCGCGGCGAGCGACATCCGTCGTCCGGGTTTTGCCGCCGACGAAACGTCGGCCGGCTCGCTCCGATCATCCTTGATCATGCCGTAGCTCCTTAGATGTCGCCCTCCGACCGGCCGCCCGACCGGGCGCCTCCATAGTAGGTATCTCGGGCGGACTCCGCCAGGGTGCCCGACACGCGGCGACGTCGAGGCCGGCGTCGCGGGGACGTGTGTCCAGCTCCGGGCGGCGCGTTGTCCGGGCGGTGACAGCAGGCCCGAGCGATGGGCCACATCACGTTTGACGGGAAGCGCCCGGGCACGGGTAGTGCGGGAACCGCGCGCGTTGCGTTTGGCGGGCCGGGGGGAAGGCGCGCGGTATCGCCGGATGCGTCCCGGGCGGGGGCCGAACGGTACGGGGCGGTTCGGGCGCGTGCGGCACGGGTTTGAACACCGCGGTGTCACCGGCAACATGCCGATATCACATCCACGGTTTGGCGGTTTTCGACACGCGCCACACGCGTGGTGTGGGCGTGGTTGACATCGCGCGCGATCCGCCGGAACCTGTTTCGGCGGTGGCCGGGTGGTCGAGCGGTGGCTGCGTGATCGAGCGGTGGCCGGGTCGGCATCCATAGGTGAGCCGACGGGGCGCCGCGTGCTGTCCGGCCCGGTCGGGTTGCTCGGTATCGGGTCGGGGTCTAGAGGTTGCGGGTCCATTCGGGACGTTGGTGGGCCGGGGGCGCATACGACAGGAGCAAGGTACGATGACGGACGGCGATATCGGCGGTGCCGCAGGTGTGCAGACGGACGTGTTTCCGCCGAGCGACGACGTGGCGGCGCGTGCGCACATCTCCTCGCTCGCGCAATACAAACAGATGTACGCGCGATCCATTCAAGACCCGGATGGTTTCTGGGGTGACATGGCTCGGGGGTTTCATTGGCAGCAGCCGTGGGAGACGGTGCGCGCATTCGATTTCACCGGCGACATCTCGATCCGGTTCTTCATCGGTGGCAAGACGAACATGTGCTACAACGCGCTCGACCGCCACCTCGAGCGGCGTGGGGACCAGCCGGCGATCATCTGGGAGGGCAATGAGCCCGGCGAGGCGGCGACGCTCACGTACCGCGAGCTGCATGCTCAGGTGTGCCGGTTTGCGAATGTGCTGAAGGGTGTGGGCGTGGGGAAGGGCGACCGCGTGTCGATCTACATGCCGATGGTGCCGGAGCTCGCGGTCGCGATGCTCGCGTGCGCGCGGATCGGTGCGGTGCACTCGATCGTGTTCGGGGGTTTTAGCCCGGAGTCACTCGCCGATCGCATCGTCGATTCGGCGTGTGCGACGCTCATTACGACCGACGGGGTATTTCGCGGCGCGAAGCCGATAGCCCTCAAGGCGAACGCGGACGCGGCGATGGACCTCGCGGCCGGTCGCGGCGCCCACGTGAAGCAGTGCATCGTGTCGCGGCGCGTCGGATCCGAACGCATGCCCGTGGACATGAAGGCCGGTCGTGACATGTGGTGGCACGACGTGATGGCGGACGCGTCGCCGATGTGTGCGCCCGAGTGGATGGATTCGGAGGACCCGCTGTTTATCCTGTATACGTCCGGCTCGACCGGCAAGCCCAAGGGCGTGCTGCACACGACCGGCGGGTACATGGTGTACGCGGCGACGACGTTTAAGTACGTCTTCGACTATCACGACGGCGACGTTTACTGGTGCACGGCCGACATCGGCTGGGTGACGGGGCATTCGTATATCGTGTACGGGCCGCTGTGCAGCGGCGCGACGACGGTCATGTTCGAGGGCATCCCGACGTATCCCGATGCGGGTCGGTTCTGGGACATCGTCGACAAGCACAAGGTGAATCAGTTCTATACGGCGCCGACCGCGATCCGGGCGCTCATGCGTGAGGGTGACGCACCGGCGGCGCAGCGCGACCTCTCGAGCCTGCGCCTGTTGGGCACGGTCGGCGAACCGATCAATCCGGAGGCGTGGCGCTGGTATCACCGCCACATCGGCCATGAGCGGTGTCCGATCGTGGACACGTGGTGGCAGACCGAGACCGGTGGCATCCTGATCACGCCGCTGCCCGGTGCGATCGCGACCAAGCCGGGCTCGGCGACGCTGCCGTTTTTCGGCGTCAGGCCGGTTGTGATCGACGCGGACGGGCGGCGCATCGACGGGGCCGGATCGGGCGTGCTGTGCATCGAAGAGCCATGGCCGGGCATCATGCGGACGGTGTACGGGCAGCACGAGCGCTTCAAGGAAACGTACTTTTCGGCGTACCCCGGGCTGTACTTCACGGGCGACGGGTGCCGCCGCGACGACGACGGGTACTATTGGATCACGGGGCGCGTCGACGACGTCATTAACGTTTCTGGTCACCGCATGGGCTCGGCCGAGGTGGAGAGCGCGCTGGTTTCACATGATAAGGTCGCGGAGGCGGCGGTGGTCGGGTTTCCGCACGACATCAAGGGCCAGGGCATCTACGCGTATGTCACGCTCAACACGGGTGAGGCGTACACGGATGAGCTGAAGCAGGCGCTTGTCGCGCACGTCCGCACGCAGATCGGTCCGATCGCCGCGCCGGACGTGATTCACTGGGCGCCCGGGCTGCCGAAGACGCGGTCCGGCAAGATCATGCGGCGTATCCTTCGCAAGATCGCGGAGGGCAAGCCGGAGGACATCGGCGACACGACGACGCTCGCGGACCCGACCGTCGTGGAGCACCTGATAGCGGAAGCGGGGCGCTAATGGTCGGGAGTATTGCCGGCATCGGGTCGCGACGCCGATGCCGTGGCGAGTGGGGTTGCTACGCGAATCGGACGAACAGCGTCTTGGAATGGTCCCGATCCATCGCGAAATCCGGCGGCAGGGCGGGCGACGCCGTGACGCGGTGGTGACGCCCGCCGGCTGCCGCCGCCACTTGCTCGCGGAGCCACCGCATCGGCAGACCGCGATGACTCGTGGACACGACCACGACGCCGCGCGGCCGCAACACGGCCACAGCCGACGTGAGCAGCGCCTGTAGATCCCGCTTGAGCTCAAATGATTCGCCGCGCCTTCGCCCGTGCGCGAAACTCGGTGGGTCGAGGATGATGATGTCGAACGTCGTCCCCCGGCGTGCGGCGCGCTTGAGGTAGTCGGCGGCCGCTGCGCGGATGAACTCGTGCGGGCCGGTGTCCAGGTGGTTCAGCGCAAAGTTGTCCCGGCCCCATGCGAGATACGCCGGCGCGATGTCGACGCTGACGGTCCGCCGCGCCCCGCCAGCCGCGGCCGCGACCGAGTAGCCGCATGTGAACGCGAACAGGTTGAGCACGTCCTTGCCGGCGGCCATGTTCCGGACGCGGTGGCGGTTGTCTCGCTGGTCGAGGAAGAGCCCGACGGACTGGCCGCGCCACGGCTGGATGGCGAACCGCAGGCCGCGCTCCATGATCTCGATCGGACCGGACGCGGGCGGACCGAGCAGCGGATCGTTGTCCGCCGGAGCTGCGCCGGCGCGTTGAGCGCGGGGCCCGCGATCAGGTGCCCGACGACCACCTGCCCCGTCATCACCGTCCGCATCGCGATCGACCCTGTTGTTTTCGGGCGCTTGACCTGCGCGTGTATGACCGCCGGCGCGATCACCATGATGCGTATCACGACGGATCGCGTCGGGTGCGCCGTGGCCGGTGCGACGCCCGGTCGTCTGAGACACCGGCGCCTCGCCCATGCGCGTGACGTAGACGGCTCGGAGCCCGAGCGTGGAGCGGTACCAGCGTGCGGCCGACCGGAGTGCTCGGGTCGACCACGACCGCGTCGTCCGCGCCGGCGTCTTGTCGTCGGGACGGCGGGCGTCGAAGACCTGGAGGACGGCGACGTCGGCGTATCGTTCGACCGTGAGCCCGGGTACGCCCTCGACGTCGCGCGTGAGGAGCCGGTAGGCGTTGGTGTCGGCATCGGCGAGATGCGCGAGTCGTCGGCCGAGGGCGGCGCCCATGGCGCGGCGTAGGGGGCGGAGGTCCGCCACCGCTTCATCGAACGCGTCCGGTGGTGGGGTCGCGATCGAGCGCCTGCGCCCGGTCCGCGGATCACGAAATGCGACGGTGGTAAGATGCAGGTACGTCGGCTCGTAGCGCGGCGGTCCGCCGGACGTGGGCCGGCGCGGTGGCCGCGCGGGCGCCCCCCCGCCCCGCCCCAGCGTGTCGCCCACCACCCGGAGGCTCACCGAGCGAAGCTGCGCCCGGAGCGCATGGGTCGTCGGCACCACCGTGCGGCACGCGACCAGCGTCCGGTCGTGATCACCGCCCTGGCGTCGGACGACGCTCGTAGGTAAAGGCGTGGCGCTGCGCGCCCGGGTCTTTGACGTGCGCCGCGAGCGTACGGGGCGTTGTCCGCGCGACGTCCCGGCGTCGGATTCAATGCGCAAGGCCGGCCGTTTCATGCGGCCCCGGACGACCGCGGCGTATTCCAGCGTCACACGACCGACCTTGATGTCCGCGCGGATGTGTCCGGCGGTCTCGGCATCCTTGGCGAGCAGCAGCACACCGGATTCGTCGCGGGCGAGACGGTTCACGGCGCGGAGGGTGGGGCCGCCGCGGGCCGCGGTCCGGAGGATTGCGAGCAGGCCTCGGCCCCCACCGCGGTCGGCGTCGCCGAGTTCGACACCGGGTGGTTTGTCGACCGCGAGGATATGATCATCGTCGTGGAGGACCCGTATTAGCGCCGCGGCGAACGGTTTCAATTTCATTTGTACAGCAAGGTAGCAACACCACGCGTGACGGCCGCGGCCCGTCCCAGATTCGCTGGACGACCGATGTCCTCGCCTTGATGGGCGATGTACCGGCCACCACCCGTCGCGTACCGGCGGCTCGCCGTATCGGCCCGTTGCATTCGACCAGGTCTCGGCGCGCGCCGTGATGGGGGGCCGGCGCTTGGACCGGCGATCCGGCGTGCGTGGAGCGTGACCGATGCTTAAGGCCGGTCGTGCGCCCCGTCGTGCTGCGCCGGCTTGGCGAAGGTGCCGCGCGCGTGGTCCTTGACGACGCCCGGGAACCGGAGGAGGCGGTTGTGCATCGCGACGTAGACGCCGGGTTCGGCGATGCGTACGGCGAGCAGCGCCTCGGTGATGTTCTGCAGCGCGTCGGAATCGCGAAACTCGTAGGGCCTCATCGCGCCGGTGATGATGACGGGCACCGCGACCGATTCGAGACTGCGGCAAAGTAACTCGCCGGTAACTACGAGCGTGTCCGTGCCGTGTACGATGACGACACGGTGACGGGCGTCGGCCGCATGCCGGACCACTTCAAGTATCAGGAGGCGGTCGTTGTCGGTGAGGTCTCGGGAGTCCTTCGCGAAGAGATTCTTGAAGCCGATGTCGAGGTCCGGGAGGCGGAGCCTGCCGACGATACGTTCAATGACGGGCCGCGCAAGCGCCAACTCGCCGTGTGCCTCGTCGTACGTCTTGGCGATCGTGCCGCCGGTCATGACAATCGCGACCTGCACGGTTGCTCCTTTCGTCGCCGTGCCGACCGTCCGATAGAACGCGCACACGGCCGTGGCACGTGGTATACATCCGCCCGGGGTATGGGCGAACGCCGGCGGTCCGTGAGGCGACGCGCCGGACGGGGCGGTCCGCGGCGTTGTGGCACGGCCGCGGCGGCATGATAGCGACGGCGTCGCTTGTCGGCAAAGGTTGGAAGCGCGCCGGTCGTGCGCTATGATCGTATGCGGGCGTGTCGGACTTGTTTCGGCCACGGGCGTTCAGTGGTCGCCGTGAGGCCGATTCGCGGATCGTGCGGGGATGCGTTCCCGGGCGTGGTTCGGGGGTCGGGGCGGTCCGTCGGCTCGGCGTCGCGCCCCGGGTTCGTTAGGACATCGGGGCGTTGGATATCGTATGATTATTGGAGCCGCGCCCGGGGTTGCCCGACCAGCCGGCGGCGCGGCGTTTGTCGATCGGCGTGGTCCAGGGCCTGAGCATTGTGATGGACTGGCAAGCACTTAGAGACGAGTTTCCGATCACGCGGAACTTCAACTTTCAAAACCACGCCGCGGCTGCGCCGCTGAGCCGCCGCGCCGCGGATGCGGCCCGCGAGTACCTCAAGTATGCGGAGCACAACGCGTACGTGCAGGGCGGGTTCTTCCAACACGCGGACCGTGTCCGCGGTCTCGTGGCCGAGCTCATCAACGCCAAGTCCGACGAGGTGACGTTCACGAAGAACACGAGCGAGGGGCTGAGTTTCGTCGCGAACGGGTTGAGCTGGAGCACGGGCGACAACATCGTGAGCACGAGCGCGGAGTTTCCGGCGAACGTGTACCCGTGGCAGGCGTTGCGTGCGCGTGGTGTGGACGTGCGGGTGGTGCTGGAGTCGGACGGGCGGATACCGCTCGAGGATGTGATCGCGGCGATCGACAGCCGGACGCGGCTCGTGGCGATTTCGTCGGTTCAGTTTGCGAGCGGCTACCGCACGGACCTGGCGACACTCGGCGCGTTTTGCGAGAGCAAGGGCGTGTTGCTGTGCGTCGACGCGATTCAATCGCTCGGCGCGTTTCCGATCGACGTGGCGGCGATGCACATCGATTTTCTTGCCGCGGATGGACACAAGTGGCTTTGCGCGCCGGAGGGCGCCGGCATCTTCTTCGTGCGCCGGGAGCTTCAGGGCCACCTCCGCCCGACGACGATCGGCTGGGCGTCGATGAAGGACCCGTTCAACTTCGGACACAACCAGTTCGAGTTTGCGGATTCGGCGAAACGGTATGACGCGGGGAGCTACAATGTGGCGGGCATCTTCGCGCTCGGCGCGGCGATCAAACTGGTCCGCGAGATCGGTGTGGAAGCGATCTCGAAACGGCTGCTCGGTTTGACGGACCGGCTGGTCGCTGGATTGCGCGCCAAGGGGTATCGCATCGTGAGTTCGCGCGCCCCGAGTGAGTCGAGCGGGATCGTGGCGTTCGTGTCGGACGTGCACGACCACGATGAGATCCAACAGCACCTCCAGGCGGAACATCGGATTGTGATCGCGGTGCGGTGTGGCCGGCTGCGCGCGAGCCCCCACGTATACAACACCGAACGTGAGATCGATCAGCTCGTCGAGACGTTGCCCGCGCACCATTAGCACTCCGGTACACGCCATTGGACGAGCCGAGTAGGGTCCGCTCTGCGGACCGTCCTGGCCCGACACGATGAACCGGGCGGCCCGCACAGCCGACGCTACGAAACCCGCCCATACCACCCAACATACGGAGCCGAACCGAGTAGGATCCGCTCTGCGGACCATCGTGGCCCGACACGATGAACCGGACGGTCCGCACAGCGGACCCTACGAAACTCACGATACGCGGCGCGGGTCGTGCCACGGCCGGAAGTTTTTTGAGCCGGCCGCTATGGGTTTCGTTCAGTCCGGCAGGGTGGCGCCGAGGTAGGGGTCGTAGACGCCGGCGCCGTTGAGCAGGTCGATGACGCGGAGGATGTCGCTGGCGCCCGCGATGCCGGATCGGTCGGCGTCGACTTGATAGATCGCGAGGGGCCCGCCGATGCCGTTGAGGTCGTCGATGAGCGCGAGGATGTCGTTGGCGTTGCTGATCCTGTCGTTGTTCACGTCGGCCGGCAGGTTCCCGATGCGGACGCTACTGCCGGTGGCGACATGGGTCACCGTCGTCCAGGATCGATCGGGGATGATGGCGTCGAACACGACCGTGGCCGTGTCGCCGTCGACGAGGACGTCCGTGACGGCGGGTGCGTCGCCCGGCGGATCGACCGATACGGCGAAGTCGGACGCCGTCATCCCGGCCGCGCTGCCGGCGAACGCCAGCACGATCGAATCGAACCCGCCCGGGTTGCTGCCGTCGGGTTCGAACGGCTGCCGCGCATCGATCGCACCGTCGGGCGGCTCGCTGTCGATGATGGCGGGCGCGGAACCTTCCGTCACGTCGAGCTCGCCGCCGATGACGTTGCCGTCGGCCGGTGTGAAGAGGGTGATCTGATCAAAGCCGGCTTCAAACCGGACACCGTGGTCAATGGTGGGCGGATCGGCCGGCCCGAGGATGCTGAGTACCCCGTCGGCGAGAAACGTCAGGTCGAGACGCGCGACGACCTGCGGCACGTCCGTGATGTTGACGATGAAGCCGTCGACCGGCACGGGCCCGAGGTAGACCGCACGGAACACGTCGGTGGCCTCGTCGAGCTGGTAGAGCGACGGGTCGTCGAGTGCCTCAAAGTCAAACGTGACGGCGTCGACGACGACGCCGGTGGAGAGCGTCGTGTCGAATTGGAGCTTTCGGACATGCGGCACGTCGCCCGCGAGTGAGGCGATGGCGACATCGACTGTGAAGTGCTGTCCGGGCGTAAGCGTGCTCGGATTCACATCGGGGATCAACGTTACGTCGATCGCGGGCGTGTCCGGCGACACGAGGATCGACGCCTGATCTTCCACCGTTACGTCAAACGCAGTGAACGAGCCGGTGACGGTGGCGACGGTATCGATAAGCACCTCTGCCGCCGTGAACAGTCCGTCGGGGTCGATCGTGCCGGCCGACGGCGGCGACACCGACCAATCCGTCAATGACGTCACGTCGATGTCGTCACCGGATTCGAACGACGCCAATGCCGTGAACTGGGCCGTGTCTCCCTCGACAACGGTGCCGGGCCCTGTCACGGTAAGGGCGGTCGGCGGCTGCGTCACGGCCGTGACGACGGACAGCGACATGGTGTAGAGCTGCGGTTCGGCGGGCGCGTTGCCGTCGTAAACCCGCATGAAGTAGCTTCCCGGTTCATCGAGCAGGACATCGGCGAGCTGCTCCGCGCTGCCGGGCGGTGCGTCGGCTGCGGTGCCGAGCGGTGTCAGCCCATCGGTATCGAGTATCTGGACGTTGAGGTCGGCCATGTTGAGGCTGTCC
>JBHHVO010000082.1:0-11208 GCA_046754365.1 Phycisphaerae bacterium
GGAAGTATGCGTCGCACGTGAGTTTCCGGCGGACGAGCCGGTCGATGCACACGAGGGCGGCCGCGGCGCCGGCGACGTCGTCACAGCCACGCGCGTAGATGCGGGTGTTGCGGACCGTCGGGTCGGGGAAGTCCCACATGCCGATCGCGCCGGGCGGTACCGCGCCCGGCACGTCGAGCGTCGCGGTGTCGACGCGCCGGCGGCCGGCGCGTACGGCGAGCTTGACGGAGCGAATCGTGCCGCGTACCCACGCGTGGTCGACATGGAATCGGACGCAGCTGTCGACGAACAACTCCGGCGGCACGCCGCCGCGCCAGTGGGCGCGGAGGCGTGTTCGGGTGATCATCCGGTCGGCCACGAAGCCGGGGTGGTCGAGATGTGCGGTGATGCACACGGGACGGGCGACCGAACGGCGACCGATGCGTACCCGCACGAGGACGTTGCCGGCGGCATCACGCGTGACCGTGAGCCCGGGGCGTGCGTGGCAGAAGCGCTCGATGTAGTCGATCACCAAGTGCTCCGCAAACGGTGCGGTGGGGATCGCGAGCATATCGCGGAGGATCTTCGGGGCACGCGGCTTTGCCGCGGCGGGGTTCGTGGCGCGTGGCTTGACCGCGCGCGGCCTTCCCGCGGACAACGTCTGCGCGGGCGTTGGCCGTTGGGGCCTGAACTCGGCGTCGGTGGCGGTCATGGTGGGGCGGCTCGCGTCATGTCACGCGGCCTGGAACTTCAACATGTACCACGCGATCGTGAGGATGACGCCGAGGCACACGACGGCGCCGCCGAGGAAGAAGCCGATCCATGATTGCCGCGGCTTGTCGTTGCGGCGCCGGTCGGCGCTGTTGAACCCGAGCAGACACGCGACACCGCCGCCGAGTATGGCGACGCCGACACACGCCAGGAAGAGCGGGAGCCACAAAGAGTGGCCGTACCGCACCTGCCGGATGTCCCATTCGAAATTGCGTACGACGAGCGCTACGGCCACGAGCAGCGGCACGGCGGACGCGGCGGACAAGATCACCGCGTACCTTGCCTGGACGTCGTATCGCCTGAGACTGCGTCGCGCCATGGCGGACTCCGTTTGTGGCAAGGCCGCAGCGTCTCGCGCGCTTGGCGCCGCGTGGCGCACGCCGAGAACACGATCTACCGAACTCGAAGCTCCGACAATGTACGATCCCGCGAAGCGCCTGGGCCGCGGGCGCACGTCTACAACGTCCCCCGAGGCGACGCGGTCGCCGGGTCGCACACCCGCCACACCGTGCATCCTACGGCATGGCGCGCCGGGTTGTCCATCGGTCGCGATACTGGGGCGGAGGCACGGGTTCCTGCCGTGCCCCGGGGGCTACTCGCTGCGCCAGAACCGCGGCAGCATGAGCACGAGGATCGGGTACACCTCGAGCCGTCCGAGGAGCATGAGCACACACATCAACGACTTGCTCGACGCGGTGAACCAGGCGTAGTTGTGCGTGGCGCCTACCTTGGCGAGGCCGGGGCCGATGTTGTTCAACGTGGCGGCGGCGGCGGTGGCGGCGGTGGTGATGTCGATGCCGCGGGATGACTCGAAGAGCATGAGGCCGACGGTTCCGGCCGTGAAGAGGCCGCCGATGCCCATGACAAAGGCCAGTGTGTTGAGCTTGAGGTCGGGGTTGATCGTTTTGTTGCCGAGCTTGAGTGTGCGCACGACCTGCGGTCTGAAGACGTGCTCGATCTCTGCGAGTATGACCTTGACCGCCAGGACGACGCGAAAGACCTTGATGCCGCCGCCGGTCGAGCCGGTCGACGCGCCGACGAACATCAACAGGACAAGCGTCGCCTTGGCGGCGAACCCCCAAGCATCGAAGTCGTCCGTGCAGAAACCCGTGGTTGTCTGGATCGATACGACTTGAAATGCGGCATCGCGCGCGACGAGCGCCGCCGAAGCGTGATCGCCGGACGCGGTGACGGCGGCGGTGCGCGTGTGCCACAGGCTCACGCCGACGATCGCGGTGCCGACGAGGATGACGAGCAGGTACGCTCGGAGTTCGGTGTCGGCGACCACCGATCGCCATCGCCGCTGCAGCAACTGGTAATACAGGCCGAAGTTTACGCCGGCGATCACCATGAAGACGATGACGACGACGTGGACGGCGGTCGACGGGTACGCCGCGATGCTGGCGTCTTGCGTGCTGAACCCGCCGGTCGCGAGTGTGGCGAACGTGTGGCAGGTCGCGTCCAACCAGCCCATGCCGCAGACGCGAAGGACGACGACCTCCGTGACCGTCAACGCGACATAGATCATCCAGAGGATGCGTGCGGCGTCCTGGATGCGCGGCGTTACGCCCTCGGGCGTCGGGCCGGTGGCCTCGATGCGGTACACGCGACGACCACCGATGCCCAGCAGCGGTAGGACGGCCACGAACAGCACGACGATACCAAGGCCGCCGAGCCAGTGCGTCACGCCGCGCCAGAGCAGCAGGCTTCGCGGCACCGTGCCGATGGATTGGAGCACGGTGGCTCCGGTCGTCGTGAGGCCGCTCATGGCTTCGAAGTAGCAGTTGACGAACGTGTCGAAGTCATGCGGGGTGAGGCCGGCGTCCGGCCTCATGACCGCCCAGAGCCGATACGGCAGCGCCGACATGGCCGCGCCGACGAGCCACGCCGCGACGACGAGCAGCAGGGCCTCTCGCTGCCCGAACCGGTGCGTACCGCGCAGCCCGACCAGCACGAGCGTCAGCGCGGTGACGGCGCAGACGCCGGCTGCGATGAGCAGGGCGGATAGCGCGGCGCGTTCCGCCTCGACGCCGCGCGCGAGGTCCACGGCGGCGAACGCGGCGACCACGAGAATCGCGCCCGTGAGGATGAAACCGAGCATGCCGAGATGGCGTCCGGACGCACGGAGGTCGACGGTCATTTGTGTACGAAGAGTTCCTTGAGTTTCCGGCCCGTGCCGGCGCGTGCCAGGATGAGCAACGTGTCACCGGCGGCGACGGTGTTCTCGGCGCCGGGTACGCATACGGCGTCGCCGCGTCGCCGCGCGACGATCATGGCCTGCTCGGGGAGTTTGATGTGTCTCAGTTCGTGTCCGAGGACCTTGGCCTTGCTCGATGGACGCACCTCGTAGACCTCGGCGATGCCGTCCGCGAGCGCGGCGATGGTGCGCACGGGGTCGTTGTTGATGAGGTTCTGGATCGCCTTGACGGCCGCGGATCGAGGACTGAACGCGTAGTCCACGCCCACGTACGGCAGCACATGGACGTAGGTCGACCGGTAGACGACCGCGATCGCGATGGTGACGCCCTTGGATTTCGCGTTCGCGCAGGCCATGATGTTGCGCTCATCGTCGTCGGTCGTCGCGATGAACGCGTCGATATCGCTGATGTGTTCCTCCAGGAACGTGTCGGGGTCGAGCGGGTCCGCCTCGAGGATCGTGACGTGGCCGAGCTTGCCCGCGAGTTCTTCGGCCCGTCCGTGGGTCTCGACGAACAGGCGCACGGAAAACACGCGGCTCTTGAGCGCCCGGCAGAGCCAGACGGCCGTCGATCCCTCACCCATGACCGCGACGTGCTTCCGCGTCGGCTTGCCTTTGTTGAAGAGCCTCCGCGCGACGTCGAACGACTTGGCCTCGCCGACCAGCGTTACGACGTCGCCGGCCATGACCGCGCTGTGGGCATCGGCGATGAACGTCTCGCCGTTCGACGCCCCGCGCCCCGGTCGTTCGATCATGGCCACGCGTGTCCCCGCCGGGAGCGCTACGTCGAGCAGCCGCTTGCCGACGGATGGCGCGTGATCCTGGACCGGTATGCGTTGCATCGCGACTTGCCCGCGTCCGAACTCCTCGATCGCGATGGCGGTCGGGGTCCGCACCATCCTCGCGATCGCGAGTGATGTAAGATGCTCGGGACAGATGAGTTCGTCGACGCCGAGGCGCGCCGCGAACGGCGTGTGGCGCAACGAGAAGTTCTCCGTATGGTGGACGCGCACGAAGGTCTTTTTCGCGCCGAGCGCGTTGGCCCATGACGCCGTCAGGAGATTCACCTCGTCGACGTCGGTCGCGGCGATCATGAGGCCACACCGGGCCGTCCCCGCCTCCCGGAGCACATCCAGATTCGCACATCGCCCCAGCAGCGTCCGCACGTCCAGCTTGTCGTCCAGCGTGCGGAGCCGTTCCGCCGACCGGTCGATGACGGTCACGCTATGGCCGGCGTGGGACAGGACTTCGGCCGCATGGCTGCCGACCTCGCCGGCTCCCGCGATGACGATCTTCATGGGTCCGGTTCCGCGCCGAGTTCCCCGCATATCGTGACGTCTACGTGACCGTCCGGCACCGCCGCGCCGCGACACATCGGATGGGCTGCGACACTGATCGCCCCAGCGCCGCGGGCCTGACGCCCGCGCGGTCGCCGGCCCCCCGATTCGTCGGATGCCGCCGGACCGTGCGGACGTCGCGCCGCTCGAGCCGCGGCGCGGCGCTTGCCGGTGGTGAGCGTATCCGACGGCGTGCAATGCGTCCATCGACACACGGGTTTGACGGTGTGACCACCGCGGACGCGTTCCGCCGGGATGGGGTCCGTCAAGCGACGGCCAACCGCCGCCGTCGCGGCTGTTTGAAGAAGTAGCCGCCGACCCCTCGGCCGCAGAACGCCGAAGAACTTCGGTTCTCGGGACCCGGTCTCCTTTGGCCAAGGGTTGCTCGGGATCGCGGGTCGCGGTGACGTTTGCGTTGCGCGTGTGTCGGGCTGGTTGGGCGTAGCGATCCCGTGGCGGCGCGGCGTTGACGCCGGAGCGATCGTGCTATCGCGGCGCGTGTCCCAGTTGCTCCAATCGCTGCCGGGCGCGCGTGTGGTCCGGTCGGAGCTTGAGCACCTTTCGGTATTGGGTGGCCGCCTCGTCGTAGTCGCCCGTCTGCGTAAGGCTCTCGGCTAGCAGGAACAGGACGTCCGGAGCGGCGGGTTCGATGGCCAGGTAGGTTCGGCACGTTGCGATCGCGCGGTCGTATTGCCGCAAGAGCAGATGTGCGCGGGCCTTTGCATCGAGTGCGGGTCGAAACGCGGGATCGAGCGCCAGCGCCCGATCGGCCGAATCCAGCGCGTCCTCAATCCGCCCCTCCAACAGCAGCACCTTCGCGTTGGCCGCGTGCGGTCTGGGCGAGTCCGGGTTCAGGGCGATGGCCTCCTCGATCCGCGCCCGGGCCTTCGCGAACCGCCCCTGTTTTGCGTAGATCTGCGCCAGGTTTACCATCATGCCGACGTCGCGGGTTCGTCGCGCGAGGATCCGTTCGGCCAGGTCCGCGAGCTGCTGCCACTGTTCGGTGCCGCCGAGCTGTTCAAACCGAAACACCATGTCCTCAATCGACCCGGCCGCGCGGGTCGTTTGCTGGATCAGCGGATCGCGCACCCGCCAGGGTCGACCGCGCGGCAGCTCCGCCGACCGGGCGAAGAGGTCACGTGCGGCGTCGTGGTGGCCAAGTTGCTCGTAGGTTGTCGCGAGGTAGAAGTGCGCCTGAAAGTCGACGGGGACGAGCTTGATCGCGTCGCGGAATCGTTCAATCGCCTCCTGGTGCCGACCCTGCGCGAGTGCGACGCGTCCGAGTCCGGTATGGCCCATGCAGTCCGACGGGCGCAGCTCGAGGTAGCGCCGCCACATTTCGGCGGCGTCGCCGTCTTGATCTTGGTCGAGATAGAGTGTTCCGAGTCTGGCGTATGTGACCGGGTACGCCGGGTCGAGTTCGAGCGCGCGACGGAACCAGTCGATGGCGTTGCCGGCCCGGCCGAAACGATCGGCGATCGTGCCGAGATAGTAGACCCAGGCGAACTCATTCGGCGCGAGGGCGTGGGCCTGGTGGAACGCCGCTTCGGCGGCTTCGGGGCAGTCCAATCCCAAGTAGACCTGCCCGAGCCGGCCGAGGCTGCTGGCGCCGCGTCGCTCGCCCGCATCCCGCAGCGCCTCGAACAGCGCGCTGGCCATGCCGGCTTCGATCTCATGGAGCGCCGGCGGTGGCGCGAGGTCGTGCGCCGCACAATACGCCGCGAGCCTTCCGCGATCGAACCGTGCCGCCCGCACGCCGTCGCTCGTCGTGTAGATGTCGATCCGAGGCAATTCGGGCGGGACGACGTGGTCCGGTAGGAGGTAGGCGGTGCCGCCGACGGTGATGGCGAGGAGGGCGATATTCACGGCCCATCGGGACCGGCTCGCTCCGGTGCGGCGGCTTCGCTTCGTGGGTCTGGCCACTGCCGGGCGTTGGTGTGCCCCGGCGGTTGGGCCCGTCGCGGCGGTGGTCTGCTTCGGTGGCACGGGCCGCCTGCGTCGCCGTCTGCCGGTGCCGCGCGCGGTCATGGCTGCCGCCGTACCGCGCGGCCCGTCCCCTGCATGAGCCGGTGCACCTGCCGAACGCCCAAACCGGTCCACCGCTCCGCGTCCCCTTCGGGCCAGGTGATGGTCACCTGATCGATCCGCGTTGCGGGGCCGACGCCGAAATGGGCGCGGGGGTCGCTGCTGCAGAGGTAGCTTTCGTTCGGGCGGACGAGCCGAACCAGCGTGCGCCCGCCCGCCTGCACCTCAACGCGCGCGCCGATGGCCGCCCGCCCGCCAAAACGCGACACGGCATCGATCATCACCCAGGCGTTGTCGTTGCGACATTCGTTGCGGAGCAGCCGCGCCGGCCCGCGGTTGTTCGTAATAAGGATATCGACGTCTCCGTCGCCGTCGTAGTCGCCTCGGATCGCGCCGCGGCTGATGTCGAGGCGCTGAAGCGCCGGCCCGATCGTGTGCCCGAGGTCCCGGAACACGCCCCGTCCGGTGCGATCGAGGAACTGATTCGGTTCGGCGTAGGGATGGTCGGGGTCGCGTGGCTCCCGTGCCAGGTTGACCGCGCCGGCGGCGATGAACAGGCCGGAGTCCCCGTCATGGTCATGATCCACGCTTACGATCCCGAACCCGGTTACGGGCACGCTCGGACCGGCCAGGCCCCACGCCCAGGAAACGTCCTCGAAGAAACCGCCGTCGTTCCGGAGCCCGAGATGGGGTTGGTCGCGGATGTTCGTGACGATCAGGTCAAAATCACCATCGGCGTCAACATCCTCGGACGCAACGCCCATGCCGGCGATCAAGACTCCGTCGCCCGAGAACGCGCACCCACGCGTTGCGGCCTGATTCTCGAACCTGCCGTTGCCGGTGTTCATCCACAGGAACGCCGGGGTTTGATCGTTGGCCACGTAGATGTCGACAAGCCCGTTGTTGTCGAAGTCGCTGCAGAGAACCCCCAGGCCGTTGCCCCGCTCCGAAGCAATCCCCGAGGTTGCCGAGACATCCTCGAACCTGGCGTCACCGAGGTTGTGGTACAGCACGTCGGCCGTGCCGTTGCCGTAGTCAAGCGGGCCGCAGTAGTCCCGCAGGCCGCGGGGGCTGAAACACGGATGCTCGGCGGACAAAGACCAATCCACGTAGTTGGTTACGTAGAGGTCCAAGCGCCCATCCCGGTCGTAGTCGAGAAACGCGGCGCTCGCGCCGAATCCGTCATGGCCGACGCCCGCCCGGGCGGTGATGTCGGTGAAGGTTCCATCGCCGTTGTTGCGCAGCATCACGTTGGGCCCGAGGCACGTAACGAAGATGTCCACGTCGCCGTCGTTGTCCACGTCGGCGCACGCGCACCCCATGCCGTACCCGGTGACGCGGATGTTCGACTCCTTGGTTACGTCACGGAACCGTCCGCCGCCATCGTTTCGATACAGCACGCTGTGAAACCGCCCCGACGGGTCGCCGAGGACGCCGCTCTGCACGAGGAACACGTCGAGATCGCCGTCGCGGTCGTAGTCCAAGAAGCCGCCGCCGGGGCCGATCTGCTCCGGTATGTAGTAGTCCCCGCCCGCGCCGCACGCGTGGACGAAGCGGATGCCCGCCGATTCCGTCACGTCCACGAACGCCGCAGGCTCGCCGCCCGTGCCGCGTTCGGTCCGGGCGTTGCCCCGCGCCGGCGCATCGGCAGCCGTATTCGGCGCGGTCCGCGCGGATTCGGTGGCCGGTCGGTCGGTCTGCTCTTTCCATCGCGGCCCTGAGCGTGTGTCGGTGGTGTCGGTGAGGCCCCGCCGCGCGCCACGTCCGTCCGACACCACGCGGAGCACGACCAGAGCGACGACCACGGCCGCGGCTACGGCCAGCACGGTTGTCACCGCACTGGCGGCGCGCTTGATCGACGGTGTGGCTTTGATGCTATTGCTCCGTCACATGATTCGATGGCAATCCGAGCCGCGACCGTCGTGGTGCGAAGCGAGAAACGTCGCGCTTGCCGCCAGGAAACCACCCCGTCACGGTCGCGGCTCGGTTCGTCCCGCCGGGTTGCCGCTCCGGCGAGGCGGCCAGGCCGATTATAGCCGCCGCCTGTGGCACGTGTCGCGTGGCGGGGTCACGCAACCACCGCGCGGGCGCGGGCCTAGATCGGCTCGCCGCACTCCGGGCATCGGGGCTGGCTGAGACCGCGGAGGATGTGCCGGCACTTGCGGCAGCGCGTGTGGTGGCCGCTGATGAGGTTGGCGAGGGCCTCCGGATCGCCCGCGAGCTGGACGTGGCCGCAATCCAGACACATCACGGCCTTGAGCGCGACGCCGAGCATGAACCGCCGCTTCCAGGAAGACGCATCGTCTGGTGTGAACACGACCGCCGCGACGCCTTTCGTATTGACCCGCCCCGGTTCGAGGCGCTGGGATGCGCACGCGAGGCACTTCACGGCGAACCTCAATGTCCGTCGCGTGCCGGTGTCGCCGAGAGCCCCCGGCGCAGCGCGCTCAGGTCCGCGGACGAGAGTTTCGGCGCGGTTGCTTTCACCACGGTCATGAAATGCTCGACCTCGTGCGGCTCGACGGGGAAGCCGACGTTGCCGCGCGGCGACCAGGAATCCGCGAGACGTTGCCCCGCGGGGTCCAGGACCACAAAGATCGGGATGCCGCCGCCGTCGTGCCGGCGATACCGTTTGTCGACGTCCTTGCCGCCGGTCATGCGGTCGACGTCGATCTTGACCGTGACGAACCCCTTGCCGAACACCGGGGCGATGTCGGGGCGGCGGAGGTATGCGTCGAGTTTATGGCACCAGCCGCACCACGGCGCGGCGAAGAAGAGGAAGACGTTCTTGGATTCCGCCCGCGCGGTCGCCAGCCCTTGACGCAGCGCGGCGTCGGCGGATACCGGCTCGGGCCGCCATTTCTTGAGAAACGCGAGCACCTTCTCCGGGTTGTGGTGGTCGCCCGCCTCGAGCGCACCGGTCTCCTGCGTCGTCACGTGCGTTCCGTCGGCGTCGAGCACGACGAGCACGGGCAGCCCGTGCCGCGTCGGATGCCCATACCGTGCGTCGATGTCGGCGTTGTGTTTCTTGCCGCCGACCGTGTCGACGTCGATGAGCACGAGGACATACTCGTACAAGAGCGTGCGGGCGATGTCGCGATCCGACGCGAAAAGCTCGTGCAGCCGGTGGCACCACACACACCAGTTCGCGCCGAATTGCAGCAATACCCGCTTGTTGTCGCGTTTCGCGGCGGCCAGCGCGGCGGCGATCTGCCGGCCGCCGTCGGCGTTCGTGTCGTACAGCGCGGGTCGCTTCTCGGACGGCTTGGGGTCAGCGGCCGCAAGTATCGCCGCCATCGCGTTCGCCGGCGGCGCGGCGGGTCGCCGGAGGCGCGACACCGGCACGCCAGGCCGCGCGACCGCCGCGCGTACACGCGGCCCGGCGAACGACGCCGAAACGGCGGCGATCGTCACGATGGCGATACATCGCGTTCGCGTGGCGTTATCGCGATGCGCGGGGACCGTGCCCGGGATCACGCGACGCTTGGTTGGTTTCATGGCGTTTTTCACGGTTCGACTCCCGTTGTGCCCGTCATGTATCACGGCCGGCGGCATCGCGATGTACGACGCCTTATCATGTCGGGGCCGCGTTCGCATGCGGTGCCACACTCGTGTCACCAGTACGTCAGCGCGGCGCGATCCAGCCAAACGACCGCCGCAACGGTGTGTCCGCGAGCGATGGATGGCCGGCCGACGATCGCGGGTCACCCTACGGCGTCGCCGGCCGGTATGCAACCTGCCGTCGGACGTGATCCGTGTGCGTGGCGGTGCGAGGCCGTCCCCACCAAAAACGTCATTTGTAAAGTGTATACGCAAACCCGCGTTCGCGTTGGCGTGTTTTTCGTGGCGTATCTTTCCGGACTTAACGGTATACAATCGGACTGAATCGTCCTGACATTCCGGAAAAATGTCCGAGAATGCGCTTGTATTGCCGGCGGCGGGACGGTACAAATGCGTTATCGGGATAGTGACCGCGCTGTGACGGTCCGCCTATCTACCGCTCAATCGGGTGTTGAGCGGAGGGCGAGGCAAGGAAGGGAAGCTCAGATCTTCAGACGTCCTCTCCCGGCCGTGGTGTGCTATTGGGACCGAGTGTTAAGACTTGGTCGACGCTCTTCCTTACGCGGAGCGACCATGAAGTTGCGTGTCTCCCCAGCACGGCGTGTAAGCGTAATCCGCCAGCATGATCCCATGGTTCTCGTGCGCCGGCCGTTCGGGCCTGGTACGGTGGGGCCTGTGATCTTCGTTTTCCGTTCTTTTTCGGATGTTCTGTGTCATCACTCGGCACGTTGGTCTCTTAGGAGGAATGAAGGATGAGGTACGCGAATCGCGTAAACAGTTTTGCCATTACCGCGGCGGCCGTGGCGGCTCTTGCGCTCGGCTCCGTGGGACAGGCGGTATTCGCACAGGCTGCATCGCCCGCTGGCGACCAGGGCAAGGCGGCCCCGGCGCTTGGGACTGCCGGGGGCGAACAGCTCAACATTGCGAAGAAGTTGGCGCGGGCGTCGGCGTCGCGTCCCGCTGCGGTCGTGGAGTCGCCCGGGGGCGGTGACTTCGCCGGTGGCGGCGACACATGCGCCGCGGCGATGCCGATCGGCGACGGTTCGACGACCGACGCGACCGGGACGACCGGTACGGACTCGGGTGCGCCGCTCGGGTGCGGCTCGGCGGGCAGTCCGGACGATTGGTACGCGTACACGGCGTCGTGCGACGGCACCGCGACGGTCGACACGGGTGGTACGATGGACGACACGATCCTGTCGGTCTGGGACGCCGCGTGCGGTGCGGAGATCGTGTGCGACGACGACGGCCTCGGGTTCCCGCCCGGTGAGTCGAGCGCGTCGTTCGCGGCCACGGCCGGGACGGTGTACAACATCCGCGTTCAGGGATGGGGCGGCG
>JBHHVO010000083.1:0-11170 GCA_046754365.1 Phycisphaerae bacterium
CCCGTCGGCAGTCGAGTTTTCCGACATCGTGGTCGTCGGCGACTGACTGACCGGGTGGAGACGGCGCGGATCGTGCCCATGTCGCGGTGCGTCGGGCTTCGCCCCCAATACGTTCTCATGATTGACGTGGCCAACGACATCGCGACGTTCGAAGTGAAGGGACGCGCCGACCCGCGATGAGCGTTCGAGCCCCGGACCGGCGGCTCGGATGCGTCGGGGGTGATTGTGTCGCCACGGATGCGTGACCGCCCCCTGATTTGTTGGTTGTGAAGGCGATCGAAGTGGCATCGGCACCGACGGGTCATACGCCGGTCCTGCCCGAGCAGGTCGCCGCGTTGCTGGCGGTACGTCCCGGCGACACGGTCGTGGATGCCACGGTCGGGCTTGGCGGGCATGCCCGGTTGCTCGTCGACGGGCTTTGCCGCGGCGGGTCTCACCAGGGCGGCGGCACGTTCGTGGGGCTCGACGCGGATCCCGCGCAGCTTGACGCGGTGCGGGACGCGTTGGTCGCGCATGCGGCGCGCGTCGGCGCGCGCTCCGGCGGGGCGTGTCGCATCGAGACGGCGCACGCGAACTTCACCGAGTTGCCGACCGTGCTCGCGCGACTCGGGATCGCGCAGGTGGATGTCCTGCTGGTCGACCTGGGCGTTAGCTCCGCCCAACTGGCCGACGACGCGCGCGGGTTCTCGTTCCAACATGACGGTCCGCTGGATATGCGGCTCGACCCGCGCCTGACGGTGACCGCCGCAGACCTCGTCAACCGGCTAAAGGAGCGGGCGCTCGGCGACCTGCTCTTCTTCAATGCGCAGGAGCGCGCCGGCCGCAAGATCGCGAAACGGATTTGTCGGGCGCGGCGGGACGGACGCATCACCACGACGGGGCAACTCGTCCGGATCGTCAGTGCGGCGACGCACGTCGATCCGGCGTCGCGGCGGAGCCGCATTCATCCGGCCACGAGGACGTTCATGGCGCTGCGGATCGCCGTGAACGATGAGATCGGTGCGTTGGAGCGTCTCCTGGCGTCCGCACCGGGTCTGTTGGCGCCCGGTGGACGCTTCGGCGTGATCGCGTTCCACAGCGTCGAGGACAAACCCGTGAAGGTGGATTTTCGAAACCGGCAGCGCGACGGCATCTATCAGATTCTGACGAAGCGGCCGGTCGTGGCCGATGAGACCGAGCGGAGGCTGAACCCGCGCGCCCGCAGCGCCAAGCTTCGGGTTGCCGTGCGATTGCCTGCGTAGTTGGCCGTTTCAGGGTTCTCCGTTATGGATCGTCGGTTGGCAGCGATTGGTTTTCCGTTGTTCATTGTCGGTGGTTAATTGTCGGTGGTTCGCTTCCCATGGTCAGCGGACGTCGGGTCCCTATGACGGGGCCCATGACGGGCCGGCACGGATGCCGGCTGCGCTGGCCGCGGCGTTACGCGTGCGTGGCAACAGCCCTTCCCTCACGGTCGAGGTGCTAAGCAACCGTGTTGGATGTCGGTTTCCGGGCGCGCTCGATATCGCATGGATCGATGGGAAGCCGGGTCTCGCATGTGCAAAGGAATGCAGTCATGGCTCGAGAGACCAAGATCGGATTGCTGGTCGGGCTCGCGTTCATCATCTGTTTCGCCGTGATTCTGTCGAATCGGGGTCGCGAGATGACGCCGGGCGCGGAACGCCGGTCAGAGATGGAGCGCTCGACGGGCACGGTGCTGGCCGAGGCCGGGGCCGGTGTGGGACGCCACGGCGCAGGCGACATCCCTCCCGCGCGGCTACCCCCGCAGGCGCTTGATGGATCGTCACGGCGCGCGGGACAAGCGGCGGACGGTGCGATCCGCGGTCCCTACCGCGGCGCAACGTCGGCCGACGGCCGCCTATCCGTCGGCACGTACCCGGCTGGGGCCGGTGCCCGGGCCGGCGCGGCGCACGCGGCGGGTTTCGACGGTGACACGGCGTCGCCGCGATGGGCCCCTACCGCCCCGCCGACCACGAACCTGGCATCCGCACCGCCGACGACGACCCCAACCGCGGCGCAGCCAATCGATCCACTGCGCGGTGACGCGATACCGCACGTGCCTCGCCGCAACGCGGGCGTAATCGGGCAACACGCGACACAACACGACGGACGACAACGCACCGCCGCGCAGCACACGGTTCGTGCCGGGGACACGTTGTCGGCGATCGTGCACACGTTCTACGGTACGCGCTCGGCCAAGGTGATCGATGCCGTGTACAACGCGAACCGCACACGCCTGACGAGCCCGGACCGGCTTCGGATCGGCACGGTGTTGACGCTGCCGCCGATCGCCGGTGTTGGCGGTCCCCAGAGCGCGGGGCGCCCGAGCGGCGGTGGGGACCTGCGCGGACCCGCACAGGCCGGCCCGTTGCGCGCCGGCGTCGCGGCGCGGGACCGGTCGCGCGGGGACGCTGCGGCCGCGCCGAACGCGGTACGCTGGTACCAGGTAAAAAAGGGTGACACATACGTGGCCATAGCACGCGCGGCGCTCGGTGACGGACGGCGGTGGCGGGAGATCTTCGACCTGAATCGCGATCGGTTTCCCGATCCTGACCGCATTGTTGAAGGCGTGCGGATCCGGCTGCCGACGACGACGCGCGCGGTCACGGCGGGATCAAACCGTTGAGGGTTTGCCGGTTCGGGTGTGTGCTCGTGCTGCTGGCCGGCGTGGCGACGAGTGTCGTGCTCGTGCGGGCGCGTCAGTTGAGCCTGTCGGCGCGGGCGCTGACGCACGAGTCGGCGATCGTCGAGCTGCGGACGGAGCTTGCGCGGCTTCGCGCGGGGGTCGCGCGACTCCGCGCACCGTCGGCGCTGCGTGATCGCGTCGCGTGGTTCGCGCTCGACCTCGTGCGTCCGGGCGAGACGGCGCCCGATCCGCGCCCGGTACGCCTGGCGTACGGCATGCGTTGAGCGTTACGCAAGGACACCCCGCACGGATGCCGCGCGCAACGAGCGGCCTGACCGGCGTTCGCGGCGCTCGCTGGGTACGCGGCGTGCAACTTGTTTTGAGCGCGTGCAAAAAGGGAGGGCGAGGCTCCCGCCGAGCCGCAAGGGAGGGCAAGGCTCCCGCCGAGCCGCAAGGGAGGGCGAGGCTCCCGCCGAGCCGCGCTTTCGGCAGCCGAGCAGCGCATGTCGGGGGCCGAGCCGCGCGGTGCTCGGGACCGCGGCTCAGCACGAGCTTCGCCGTCCCCGTTCCGGTTCGTGCCCGGTTGTTTCGACATACCCTTCGGGTGTGTCCCCAAGCCCCTCCCACACGGATCGGTGGTCCGAAAGACCGTGGTGTGCGGCGGTGCGGCGGCGCATGCCGCGGCGCGGGTCCATGGGGTGCTCCGGCACGCGGCGGGGTGCGTCGGGTTGAGGTGGATCGGTAAGCAGGAGGAACGGCGTGCAACGGTCAACGGGTTCGCTCGCCGGGGCGCGTGTCAATCGCCGACAGCGACGGATGGGCGCCGCCGTGCTCGTGGTGGTCGGCGGCGCCCTCGTCGCGCTCGCGGGTCGTCTCATCGAGATCAACACGAGCATGCGTCCGCGGCTCGTCCGCATGGCGGAGCGGCAATGGGCCGGTGTCTCGGTGACACCCGGCATGCGCGGCACGGTGTTCGACGCGCGCGGGCGCGTGGTCGCGATGAGCCGGCGTGTGTCGGACGTATTCGTCGATCCGTCCTTGATCGAGGACGTGGATCGGCTCGCCGGTGACCTCGGTCCGCGGATTAACGTGCGGCCGGCGCGGCTCGCCGAGCGCATGCTCAAGCACCGTGGCTCGCGGTTCGTCGTGGTGGCGTCGGGCGTCGGGGAGACGACGGCGGCGTCGGTTCGTGCGCTGGGGCGTCGCGGCGTCGGGTTGGTGGGTCGGTCACAGCGGTACTACCCGCTCGGCACATCGGCGGCGCATGTGTTGGGTTTCGTCGGGCGGGACGGCGGCGGGCTCGCGGGGATCGAGCTGTCGATGGACGATCACCTTCGTGGGCGCGACGGGCGGCGGACGACGGTCCGGGACGTGCGTCGCCGGGCGCTGTTTCGGGCCGGGGACGGTGGGGACGGGGCGGTCGACGGCGGCGACGTCGTGCTCACGCTCGATGCCGAGATCCAACGTATCGCGGAATGGTGGCTCGAGTCCGCCGTCGACGAGTTCGAGGCCGAAAGCGGCGTCGCGATCGTCATGGCCCCGCGCAGTGGCGACGTGCTCGCGATGGCGTGTTGCCCGACGTTTGACCCGAACGACGTGTCGCTCAGCACCGAGGCCGATCGCCGCAACCGGGCGGTCACCGATCCGATCGAGCCGGGCAGCACGTTCAAACCGTTCTTGGCATGCGGGGCGCTCGCGGGCGGCTTCGTCTCGCCGACCGAACGCATCGACTGCGGCGCCGGCGCAAAGCGGTTCGGAACACGTACCATACACGACACGTCCCCCCACGGTGTCATGACGATTCAGGGCATCATCACGTACAGCAGCAACATCGGCATGGCCACGATCGCGGAGCGCATGGGGCCGGGGGCGCTGTTCGAGACGATCCGCGGATTCGGCTATGGCCGGCGGACCGGCATTCGCCTGCCGGGCGAGGCACCGGGGCTCGTCTACCGGCCGGATCGCTGGACGCGGATGTCGCCGGCGTCGGTGGCGATGGGGTATGAGATCATGGTCACGCCGCTTCAGTTGATGACGGCGTTTTGCGCGATCCTGAATGACGGCGTACTCGTGCGGCCGCGGCTTGTCCGGGCGCTGCGCGGCGCGGGCGACGTCGTCGTCGACATGCACGACGAGCCGGAGGTCCGCGGTCGCGCGGTCCCCGCGCATGTAGCCGCGTACATGGCGCAGGACCTGCTGGTGTCGGTGGTCGAGCGCGGCACCGGGAAGCGGGCGGCCCTGGACGCATGCCGCGTGCTCGGCAAGACGGGCACCGCGAAACTAACGTATGCCGATCGGCGGGGGTATGAGCCGGGCGCGTATGCCGGGTTGTTCCTCGGCGCGGCGCCCGCCGAAGCCCCGGCCGTCGCCGTGCTTGTCGTGATCCGCCGGCCCAAGCCGGGTGGGCCGTACTACGGCGGCATCGTCGCCGCACCGGCCGTTCGGGAGATCATCCGGGAGACGCTGCCGTACCTGGCCGCCGTACGCGGTTCGCTCGGCCGACCACCGCGCCGCAACGGTCTGCAGCACGCCGCCGGCCAAACCCCGCGCACGCGTATCGGCCTGTGAACCACGGATGCCTGACCGGAACGGCGCCGCCGCGGCGCACCGGCGGGTCACGAACATAATGCACAACAGCGCTCATGCGTCGCCGCCATCACGCGGCGCGGAGATCACACGGCGCGGAGATCACATCGCGCCGAGATCACACGGCCCGGTCGTGTCGCGACACCCCGGAATCGACGCGTGATCCGAACCGCGCGCGTCAGGAAGCGGCCCGGTCCCGCAGGCGCAAGCACTCCGGGCCGGTCGCGGCGCCGCTCATCGCGGCCCCCGAGCGGCGCAGCGCAGTGTTGTCCCGAACCTGTAGCGCAGGCATCCTGCGTGCAGCCGCATCGCGGCTCGTGCAGGCTGGAAGCCTGCGCTACAAGTGACCTTGCGCCGTGGTGTCGGCGAGCGTACAAACCGCCCCTCCGGCACGGTCGGGGTCCGGCAACACCGTCGTTCGCGCCGGTATCCCGCCGCAGGTTCAATCGGCAAGCAGCGCTTCGAACTGCTTGGCTACGTCGACCCAGTGCGCGGCGCCGGGGTAGATGTTGACCGTGTCGCCGACGATGCCGGCCCGGGCCGCGAGCGCCTCGGTCGCCGTGAACCCGCGTTTCTTCCGGCCGCCGCTGTAGTGCCAATACCCGTCCGGCGTCACGATGAGGCGCTCGAGCATGCGTTTCGGACCGAGGATCGCCAACGCTTCGCGCCGTCGGTCGACCTCACCGTGCGCATTGCGCCGCCAATCGCGCCACATCGTGAACCCGGCCATGAACGCACTGTCCGGCAGCGCGTCGGCGATGACCTTGAGGAGTCGCGTCGTCTCGGCCTGTCGGTTCGGAAACGCCCGGCTGTTCTCGAGGATCGTCGGCAAATTCCACCAGAATACGATCCCGGTCTCCCGGAGCGCGCCGAGGGCGCGGGTAAGCTTGTCGTAGTCGATCGTCGCGTCGCCCTTGTGAAACGGGGTGAGCGTGGTTTCGTTCTCGAGCACGACGACATTGGTCCCGGTGATCCGGACGATTGCCCGGGCCTCATCCGCGATGCGCCGCCAGCCTCGGGCGTCGGCGAAGTCGTACGGCGTGTCGTCATGTGATGTTGTTCCGGGCAGCGTGTACGTCTTGAGGCCGCCGATGATGAAGAGCCTGTCCGGCTTGCGTCGCATCAGCTCCGGGTAGAGTGCCCGTACCTGCCCGGGCTTCGTGCTCACGATGACCACGTCCGTGACCTTCGCCCAATGCGGCAGGGCCTCGACGCAGAAGTCGAGGAGCGTTGCGCCGGGACGCGTCCGCCCGGCCTCCGGGAACCAGCGCGCTACGGGGCTTCGCGGCAGGTTGACTTCGACCCACGGGACAAGCTTCGGGAGTCGGCCCTCGGGACCGTCAGGGTGGCCGTCGCGGCGGTTGGAGTCGTCACGGCTCCCGCGGCGACGGTTCGCGTTGTCATGGTTGGCGTCGCAACGGTTCGCGTTGTCACGGTTGGTCTCGTGACGGCTGGTGTCGGGGGGGGCCGGCTGCGCCCGGTCTCGGGCCGGTGCGGCGCCGCCGGTCAGGTCGCCGCCGCGGCGCACACCGCACGATGCGTCTGGCGGCGTGTCGGTAGGCGCATGGCTCAACACGGACTCGCCACCCGACGCCGCGAGCGCGGGCGCAACCGCGCACATCGTCCACGTCGCGACCACGGCCGCGCACGTTCTGAGAAGGCGAACCACTATGGGACGGCGAATCCCTATGGGATGCCGAATCCCGATCGGCGGGCGAACCACTATGGGATGCCGAATCCCTACCGGCGAGCGAACCACCGAGCGAACCACTATGGGACGGCGAACCCCTCTGGGCGGGCAAGTCCCTATGGGAGGGCAAGTCCTTATGGACGGGCGAATCCCTATGGGAGGGCGAATCCCTTCGGGAGGGCGAATCCCTTCGGGAGGGCGAATCCCTTCGGGAGGGCGAACCTCCCGGTGAGCCTGGCCCGCCGCCGGCCACGACCGCGGCTCGGTAGGCGCCTCGCCCTCCCGCCCCAACCCGCAGTACGATGGTTGATGGCACACTAAATACCATGGTTCCGGGCACACTAGTTGTCTCGCCGTGTCATCGTACGACCCCGGATACGGCTCAGACCCCGTAACATCGGCGCCGGCGTCCGCGCGCCGCACCACGCGATCGCGCGCTGCGACGTCGACAGCAAGTCCCGGTGCTCGGCCAGGAGCCAGCGCAAACAGTCCGGCCGCGCGACGTTGAGGCTATGCCAGAGGATCTCACCCGCGAGCTGCCGCACCACCGGCTCAAACGCGATGCGCGTCGACGCGTCCACGCCGGCGAGGCGCGCGGCGGTTTTCGACAGCCACGGAAGCATATGCGCCGTCGCATCGCCGCGTCGCGCGGTCACCGAGTGTTCATTGTACGCGTACCGGACCGTCGGCGGCCAGGAGAATCCCATACGCGGGTGGGCCAATGCGATGCGATACCACATGTCTCGATCCTGACCACGACGCATATCGGGGTCGAACATGCCGACCGCGTCGAACACGTCGCGCCGCACGACCATGCCCGAAGTCTGGATCGGCGCGCCGGCCAACCACGCGTCGAAGAACCCAACCGCCCCGCAGCGCGCGGCGCCGCGGCGGTGCCATGTCGGTGATCCGCCGGGTCGCTGCCGGCCGTCGCGCAACTGCCGCATGTACGCCCCGCAGCACCATGCCAACGTCGGATCGCCGTCAAGCACCGAGCCGCAACGTTCGAGGTGGTCGCATCGCCATGCGTCATCCGCGTCCAGGAACGCCACCCACCGCGCCGTGGCCGCGGCGATGCCGGTGTTGCGAGCGATCGCCGATCCGGCGTTGTTCTGCTGGATCAAGCGGACGCGATCCGTGAACGAGCGCGCGACGTCGGCGGTTCCATCCGTCGAGCCGTCGTCCACGACAATGACCTCGGCGGGCGCGACGCTTTGCCCGAGCGCCGACGCCACCGCCCCCGCAAGCGACGCGTCGTTGTTGTACGCCGGGATCACGACGCTCACGGCATAGGGCTCGCACGTCATGCACGCATTCCGCCAACCCGCCGCCATGCCCCACACCTTCGCCGCGTGCGCCAACACGTCGGACGAGTACGTACGATCATGGCCGGCATGCGTCCGGTAGTGTCCACGCGATCCATACCGATCGGCAGGGGGGCGGACACGCCGCTGCCCGGGCGCGCGCATTTCTACCGCCGGACGCGGCGTCCCGCAAGGCGACGGCGCCGACCGTGCACCCGGTCTCGCGCCCGCGCGCGTTGAACTTTCAACCCCGCCGACGTAGCATGCCGCGCACGTCGGTGATGCGTGTTGGGTAGTGCATGCGCGACCGCCCGGCGCACGATCGCATGCCGGGACGCAGCCTGGACGCACGGGACGCGGATGTCCACATTCGACCGCACATACTACGATACGTGGTACGACGCCGGCCTCGTGTTGAAGGCATCGGCACACCACGCCGTGCTGTATCAATCCGTGTTGTCACGCGTGCCGCCCGATGCGCGGGCGATCCTCGACGCCGGGTGTGGTGACGGGGCCGTGCTCGATCGCCTGCCCCGTCGCGACCTGACCGTCGGCATCGACTTTTCGCTCGCCGGACTCCGACGCGTGCATGCCCCCGTCGCGTGTGCGAGCATCGACGCGATGTGCTTCGCCGACCACGCGTTCGATCTCGTCATCGCGACCGAAGTCTTGGAACACCTGCCTCAGCACACGCTCGCCCGCGCCGTGCGGGAGATCGCGCGCGTCGCGCGGCGACACATCATCATCTCCGTGCCGAATCGTGAACCGCTCCGGCACGCGCGGCGGACGTGCCCGGCGTGCGGGTCGTCGCTACACGCCCACGGGCACGTGCAGTGTTTCGACCCGGATCGACTCGCGACGCTCATACCCGGCTTTCACATGCACGAAGTCGCGGAAGTCGGGCCGCCGCGCGTCGTGTTTCCCGACTGGATCGTCGGGCTCAAGCGCGTGCTCACCGGCGAACTCGCGTGGCCGCCCGGCCGAACCTGCCCGATCTGCGGTTACGTGGCCGACGCGCGCACGACGCCAGACGTCCCACGCCGTCTGCCCGCGTGGCGGCGCGCGGTGTCCACCGTAGCCACGAAACGGCCGACCTGGCTCGTCGCCACGTACACCAACGCGGCCCATACCGCATCGACGTCACCACATCCGGGAGCTTCCCCGGTGCCGAGAACGCCGTCACCACCGCCGCCGGCGCCACCACCGCGATCGGCGTGATAAGGTACACGCATGGCCAGTCTTCGCGTCCGGACCGTCGTCCTAGCCCTCGGGCAGTTCGTCCATACCGGCCTGACGCTCGTGCTCGCGATGGTGCTGTCGCGACTGCTCCAAAAGGAGGTCTACGGGACGTTCCGGGAGGTCCTGTTCATCTATATGCTCCTCGCCGGTGTGCTCGGCTCGAACATCGCCGAGAGCCTGCTCTACTTCCTCCCGCGGAGCGGCGCCGCCGAAAAGCGACGATGGCTTGGCCAAACCGTCCAGTTGTCACTCGTCGTCGGCGTCGTGCTCGGCGCGATCATCTATACCACCGCCGACGTCTGGGCGGATCACTACACCACACCGGAACTCGCGTCGCTCCTCAAGGTGTTCGCGTGGTTTCCGCTCGCCGACCGCGTCGTCCGGCTCGTGCCGCCCGCGCTCATCGCCGAAGATCGCGCGCTCGGCGCGGCGGTGTTCACGGTGGTGTTGGCCGTCGCGAAGCTCGGGTCCGCGATTGTCCCGTGCATGCTCGGCCTCTCGCTCGCCCATGTGTTCTGGTCCATGAACGCGTGCTGGCTCGTGTTGGCGGCGGTCGGCGTCGTGGTCCTCGGCGTTCGGATCGGCGTCGCCGTTCACGTGCCCGCGCTCGCGAACGTCAAGGCACAAGCACGCTACATCTGGCCGCTGCTCGCCGCGTCGATCGTCGGACTGTTGCAGGAGCTCTTCGGCCACCACGTCGTGTTGTCGTCGCTCTCCGCGTCGGACTACGCCGACTACGCCAACGGCGCGTTCCAATTGCCAATCGTCGGCATTTGGACGTCAAGCATCGCGGCCGCGATCATGCCCGATCTCGTGCGGCTCGGCGACGGCGGCGAGCGCACGGCCATGCTCACACTCTGGCATCGCGCGTTCCGCAAGGGGGCGCTTGTCATCTTCCCCGTCACGGTGCTCGCGCTCACCGTCGCGGATCAGATCATCACGTGTTTCTTCGGACCCGCGTACGTCCGCAGCACGCTCCCGTTCGCACTCTACCTGCTTGTCCTGCCTGCGCGCGCCGCGAATTACGGCGTCATGTTCCGCGCGGTGGGTCGCAATCGCGCGATCCTCATCGCGGCGGTGTTCGGCCTGGCCGCGAACGCTGTCGTGACCCTCACGTGCGTCTATTGGGGACGCGGCACGGAGCTCGTGTTTGTCGGCCCCGCGATCGGCTATGTCGCCGGGGCGTACGCCGCCGTCGCGGTCATGGTGATCCTGCTCCGGGGCCTCGTCGACATTCCCCTCGGCCGGGTCATACCGTTCCGGGACTTGGCCCCGCTCGCGGCGTTGGCGCTCGCCGCGGGGTTCGCCGGTGCGGCCACGCGCCTCCTACCGGCCGCCGCGTGGGTCGCAGCCGCGTCATCCATGTCGCTGGACAACCTCCAGCCGGTCCACGTCTCGATCGCCGCCGCGCTGCGATGTGTCCTCGCGACCCTCGGGTTCGGCATCGTGTTCATCGGCCTCGGCACCGCCCTGCGCGTGTTCGACGCGAGCGAACGTTCGCTTTTGCGGCGCGCCGTGTTCTTCATCCGTCGCACGTGACCCCGGCGTGCCATGATCGTTGCGCGGTTTCGCGTGTACGGTCACATGTATCGGTCCGGCGCGCGGATCCGCGTCAAGTCAAGCGGTGGGCACAAACCGGGCGCCGTCGGCATCCGCCGGGAGGTCGCGCACGCTGGATCCGAGCCCCAAGCGTGACAGGCTGTTGAAATACCTGAGCCGCGCGATCAC
>JBHHVO010000084.1:0-11137 GCA_046754365.1 Phycisphaerae bacterium
CTGGCACGGGGGAGGCGAGAAGTTGGGTCGGGCGTCGCCCGGCGAGAGAACGGGAGCATGGCCATGCACTTGAACGCGGAGGTAGCGACGAGACCGAGACACCGGCTGCCCGACGGGGCGGGTCCGGAGACGATCATCGATTGGGCGGTCGCGCGGTTTTTCGGTCAGCGATGTCTCGCGACGACGGCGTTCGGGATGGACGGGTGCGCGATGCTCGACATGCTGGCGAAGCGGGTGCCGTCGCTGGACGTGTACTACATCGACACGGATTTTCTCTTTGCGGAGACGTATGCGCTGCGGGACCGGATGGCGGCGCGGTATCCGAACCTGAACTTCATCCGCGGCCACTGCGGCGTGTCGCCCGATGAGCAGGCGCGGCGACACGGTGATCGGCTGTGGGAGCGCGACCCGGACCTGTGCTGCCGGCTTCGGAAGGTGGAACCGATGAACCGGATCGTGGCCGACGCGGATGTGTGGTTCACGTCGATCCGTCGGAGCCAGTCGGTGGCGCGTGCGGGCACGGAGACGGTGGCGTGGGATTGGCAATACGAGCTGCTCAAGGTGTGCCCGCTCGCGGCGTGGCGGAAGGATGAGGTGTGGTCGTACATCCAGGCGAACGACGTGCCGCACAACCCATTGCACCACAACGGGTATCCGAGCATCGGGTGCACGCATTGCACGAAGGCGGTGCCGGGGGCGTGCGTGACGACGGATTCGCGGGCGGGCCGGTGGGGCGGGAGCGAAAAGACGGAATGCGGGCTGCACGGTGACGGTATCTGATCGGAGCGAGGCGGAAGGGTCGCAGGAAGCAACGGCGGGTCGGTGAATCCATGGGACCGGTGGCGACGGGCAACGCCGGTGGTGACACGCGGGCAGCGTGTGCAGCGGTGCGCTCCCTGACGGGTGTGCGTGCCAGTTCCGGCGGGCGTGATGAGCGCTCCGAGCGCAACAGGCTGGTGACATACCTGCGCCGCGCGATCACGAAGCGTAGTTTTCGGGCTCGGCGGGGAGAGGGTACGGAGACCGAAAGCACCGGCAAGACGCCTGTCGGAATACTCCGGCACGGGTATTTAGACAGCCCGGCAGGCGCGGGGTATGAGCGATGCGCGCGTGGCGCCCAAGAGCCCGCTCGCTGCCGCTCGGGGCTCGGATTGCGTGTTGCATGCGGTGTCGGCGCGCTCTCGGGTGTCGCGACGAGTGGGCGGCCGGAAGTGTCACGACCCCGCTCACGGCGGCGTGGGGTTGCGGCCCGCGCGTGGCCGGGCAAGATGCCGACGACAGAGAATCGGGATGACGGACGAGACTTACATCTGTGTAGGCATGTGTCACCGGACGGCACCGGCGTCGGTGCGGGAGCTGGCGGCGGTGTCGCGTACGGCGTGTGACGGGTTGCTTGACCGGGCGACGGCCACGGGGCGGAGCGCCGTGGTGTTGAGCACGTGTGGGCGGATCGAGCTCTATACGACGACGTCGGCGCGCAAGCCGGCGGGGACGCCGTGGATCGAGCGGACAACGAGTGTCGAACATACAACGAGTATCGAGCATGCGACGGGGATCGAGCGTGCGATGTGCGCCGAGAATACGGCGGGGATCGAGCACGCAATGGGGACCGAGCGCGCGATGTGCGAGGAGGATACGGCGCGGATCGAGCATGCAAGGGGGAACGGACATACGACCGGTATCGGACATACCGCATGGGTCGAGCAGAGCGCGCGGGCAGGGGATGTTGCGTGGGCGGTGGGTGCGCTGGTCGGCGCCGGGTCGGCGTCGCTGGGCGCGTGGATGCGGTATGGGCGGGTGTATCACGGGGACGCCGCGGTGCGTCACGTGTTCGCGCTGGCGTGTGGGCTGGAGTCGCCGATCGTGGGGGAGTGCCAGGTGTTCGGTCAGCTTCGTCGTGCGGTGTCGGCCGCGCGTGCGCGCCGCGCGGTGACGGGCGGGCTGGACGAGGTGTTGTCGCGGGCGATTCGGTGCGGGCGTCGTGCGCGGCGTGAGACGGCGATCGAAACGGCGCCGACGGCGCTGGCGGAACTGGCGGTGTCGGCGGCCGTGCGGCGTGGGGGTTCGTTGTCGCGGTGCTCGATCGCGATCGTGGGCTCGGGTGACGTGGCGACGTCGGTCGTTCGCGTACTCATGCGGCGGTGTCGGCGGCGGCTGACGGTGATCGCGCGGGGGTCCGGGGCGGCGGCGCGTCTCGTGCGGTTGTCCGGTGGCGAGGTGGTGCCGTTCGCCGGGCTGGGGCGTGCGCTCGAGACGGCGGACGTGATGTTCACGGCGACACGGGCGCCGCACGCGGTGATCCGGCGGGGCGCGGTGGCGGACGCGATGGCCCACCGGCGTGATCGGCCGTTGTGGATCGCGGACCTGGCGTTTCCGCGCGACGTGGAGCCGCTGGTGGGGGCGGTGCCGGGCGTTGCGCTGGTTGATCTGGACGGGGTGTACGCGTCGATGCCGGCGGCGCCGCCGGCGCGGCGTGCGACGGTGCGCGCGGTCGAGCGGATCGTGGACGAGGAGGTGGCGCGGCTGGCGGAGCACCGTGCGGCCCGTCGGAACGCGTCCCGGGTGATCCGTGTGCGCCGGACTGCGGACGCGGTCCGCGTGCGGGAGTTGGACGCGCTGTTTCGCGATACGCGGCTGGACGCCGCGCAGCGTGCGGCGGTGAACCGTTTCAGCCGGCGGCTTATGAACAAACTCATGCACGAACGCACGGTCGCTGCGCGCCGTGCGGAGGACGCGGCGTCGGACTGGGCGGGTGATGCGGGGTCCGGCGGTGCGGATGGCGGCGCGGCTGCGAAGAAGACGGGATGACGACGTCGATGATCCTCGCCGCGCACGGTTCGGCCGATACGACTGCGTTTTCGGACGTGATCGAGCGGCACGCGGAACGGATCCGCGCCGGTGGTGGTTTCGCCGATGTGACGGCGGCGTACTACCGGCAGCCGGTTTTCTTTCGGGACGCGCTGGATCAGATCCGCACGCAAGATGTGGTGATCCTGCCGGTGTTCGCGGCGGACGGTCATTACACGCGCACGGTGCTGCGTCGCGAGATGGGCCTGACCGGGTCGGTGACGCGACGCGGCGGCGTGACGGTTCGTGTGGCGGCTGCGGTCGGGACGCATGCCGGTTGGCCGGCGCGCGTTGCGGCGCAGGCGTTGGATGTATCGGCGGCGCTGGGGTGGCGGCGCGACGAGACGTCGCTGTTGATCATCGGTCACGGGATGACCGGACACGCGACGAGCGCGGGGACGGTGTATGCGTTATGCGATGCGGTGGCGGGCGTCGGCGGGTTCGCGTCGGTGCGTGCGGCGTTTCTCGACGAGGCGCCGCGGGTGGAGCGTGCGCTGGCGCGTGGGCATGGCGTGCCGGGGCGCCACGTGGTCGCGTTGCCGTTTCTCGTGGCGGACGCGTCGCACGTGTGTCGGGATATTCCGCGTCGCCTCGGGCTCACGTGTGGTGACGGTGGGGGCGGTCGGTGGCGCGTGGGGCGGGTCGGTGGTCTCGACGTCGCGCTGACCGGGACGCTGTTTGCCGATCCCGCGGTGACGGCGATGATGATGGAGCTTGCGTGCGCGCGACGTCCGGGGACGGTGGCGTGAGTGTGCGACGGGCGGCATGGGCAAACTTGTTTTCCGGTGCACGTCGAACTCTGGAGACACGGGCAAGCTGATGCTTGCCCATGCCACGCCGCCGAACAAAGCGAATGAATGGGACCACTAGGGAAAGGACGGGTCGCTTACGCTCGCGGCTCGGATCGCGCCCACCCACACTTCATGCATGACAAGGCGCTCGTCCCGTACGGGGTTGCAAGCCATGGCCAGATGTCGCCGATCGCTACCAGACGACGCCGTGCCGGGGCACGTGTACCTCGTCGGGGGCGGTCCGGGGGATCCGGGACTCATGACACTCGCCGGGCGTGGGGTGTTGCGGACGGCGGACGTCGTGATGTACGACAGGCTCGCGCCGATCGAGCTGCTCGCACACGCCCGTGATGACGCGGTGCTGATCGGGGTGGGGAAGCGGCCGGGGGATACGACGGCGGATCAGGCGAGCATCTGCGACGGGATGATCGAGCACGCGCGGGCGGGCCGGTCGGTCGTGCGTTTGAAGGGTGGGGATCCGTGTGTGTTCGGTCGGGGGGCGGAGGAGGCGCGGGCGTGTGCCGCCGCCGGGGTGCCGTGCCATGTCGTGCCGGGCGTGACGGCCGCGCTCGCGGCGCCGACGTCGGCGGGGATTGCTGTGACGGACCGCGCGCGGGCGCGGTGCGTGGCGATCGTCGCGGGGCGGGATCGGTCCGATGGGTCGGCGGCGATGGCGGCGATTCGCCGATCGGCGGATGCGGACACGCTCGTGGTGATGATGGGGGTGAGCGCGTTGGAGCGGATTGTCGGCGTGCTGTTGGGGGCGGGACGGCGTGGGGACACGCCGGTCGCGTGCGTCGAGTCGGGTACGACGCGGCGGGAGCGGGTCGTGTCCGGTCCACTGCGGGACATCGCGTCGCTGGCGCGAAGCGCCGGGCTCCGCGCTCCGGCGGCGGTGGTCGTCGGTGATGTCTCCGGGGCGGATGCGCGGATCGTGTGGGGTCGGTGTTCGGCGGCGCCGCTGGCCGGTGTGCGCGTCGTGGTGACGGGGACGGACGCGTTGCGGCGGCGGCTCGACCGCAAGCTCGTCGCGCTCGGGGCGGTGGTGTTCCAGATTCCGACGATACGGATTGAACCGGTCGACGCGTTCGGCCGGTTGGACGCCGCGCTGCGGGACGTGCCGGCGTACGATTGGGTGGTGTTCACATCCGCGAACGCGGTGACCCATGTGTTCCGGCGGCTCATGGCGTTGGGGCTGGATGCACGGTTCCTGAGCAGGGTGCGCGTCGCGGCAATCGGACCGGGCACGGCGCGGTCGCTGTCGCGCCGTGGGATCGCGGCGGACCACGTGGCGACACGGTCGACGGCGGGTGACCTTGCGGAGGCGATCGTGGCGCGGCTCAGCGGCGGGGCGGGGCGCGGCACCGACGTGGCATCTCCCGCCGAGACGTGCGGCGCGGCGCATGGGGTTTCGGGCATCGGCGGTCCGGGGCGGTTGAGCACGGACGGAAAGATCGCGTCGCGCTCGCCGCGTGTGTTGATACCGACGTCTGACATCGCACCGGGATGGGTGGCGGATCCGGTGCGGGCGGCGGGTGCGGTGGTCGATGTGGTGGTGGCGTACCGGACGGCGGCGGCTTCGGTGCCGGAGGGGCGTGCGGCGATCGTGGCCGCGGCGGATGTCGTGGTGCTCGCGAGCCCGTCGGCGGTGCGGGTGTTCGTGGCGGCGGGACTCTCCGGTGCGCTGGTGGCGGGCGCGGCCGCGGACGTGGCGGACTCGCGTGGGCAGGGGACTGCGCAACCTGCGTCCGCGGGTGATGCGATGACGGCGAAGACGATCGTGTGCATCGGTCCGACGACGGCCCGCGCTGCGGGAGCGGCGGGTATGACCGAGATCGTGGTCGCGCGGCGTCACGACGCGGTGGGTATCGTGGAGGCCGTGGTGGCCGCGAGGTCGTGTGGCGGTCGGTAGACCCCGGCGGCACCGGGCGGGGTGTTTGCACGTATCCTCCGGTTGGCGTATGATTTATCGGTCGCATGGATCGTAGGATGCGCTTCGGGGGTCTTCGGGGCGGCCCCGCCCCGGGTTCGGTAAAGGAGGACCGATGCGACGAATTGCCGTGATCAATCAGAAGGGCGGCGTCGGGAAGACCACGACGGTGGCGAACATCGGCGCGGCGGTCGCGGACGCTGGGCGGCGGGTGTTGCTCGTCGACCTGGACCCGCAGGCGCACCTTACGCTGCACTTGGGTGTGGAGCTCGGCGCGGACCAGCCGAGCGTGTACGAGCTGCTGACGGACTCGAGCGCGGCGGCGGACGTGGTCGTGGCGGCGCGCGCGAACCTCGGCGTGCTTCCGGCGTGTACGGCGCTGGCGGCGGCGGACGTGGAACTCGCGACGGTCGTGGGTCGTGAGGTGATCCTTCGGGACGCGCTCGACGCGCTGGCGGGTGACTATGATGTGGCGCTGATCGATTGTCCGCCCGCGCTGGGTGTGCTGACGATCAACGCGCTGGCGGCGGCGACGGAGGTCGTGATCCCGCTGCAGCCGCACTTCTTCGCGCTCCAGGGCATCACGAAACTCTTCGAGACGGCGGCGCTCGTGAGGCGCCGGATCAACCCGGCCCTGACGGTCTCCGGGATCGCGTTGTGCATGCACGAGCCGTCGACGCGTCTGGCGACGGAGGTGGTGGAGGACCTCGAGCGTTACCTCGCCGGGGCGCGCGGTACGGACGTGGCTTGGGCATCGGCGCGGGTGTATCGGACGTTCGTGCGGAGGAACATTAAGCTGGCCGAGGCGTCGAGCTACGGGCGGACCGTGTTTGAATACGCGCCGCGGAGCCACGGCGCGATGGACTACGCCGACCTTGCGGCGGAGGTGTTTCCCGAGGTGGGGGTGGCGCGTGTGGTCGCGGCGGGCCATCGCGAGGACGACGCGTCGGTCGCCGAGGCGCCGGCGCCCGGGAGGGTCGATGGGTCGGCGGTCGGCGCGACGCGCATGGACGGGTTGGGCGCGGGTTTGTCTGACGCGGACGCGGGGGGCGTCGAGGCGTCGAGCATCGACACGCCGGATGTCGCAACTTGCGATGTCGAAGGGACGGTCGCGACTGCGGCGGGGTCGACGGGGTCGGGGCCGAGCGCGTGCGGGGAGGGTGATGCGTCGGGCGATCATTTCGGTGCGGGGGTGATCCCACCGGTAGGGGCGCCGGCGCGGACCCCGGCGGCTCCGATGGTGGAAGCTCGTGTAGCGGCGGACACGGACCCGCGTGGGGGCGGCGCGGCGGATGCGGCCGTGACGGCGGCGGCGGCGTCTGGGGGTGCGTCGGCGGGTAACGGCGACGGTTCCGCCGCGGCGCAGGTGGCGGAGGGTTGCGAAGTGGGGTGGTGGTGTTCCGGCGGCGGTACCGCGTCGATACCGGTTTCTCGGCGGTTGGTGGTTCTGCGTGACGTCCCGGTGGTGTCGGCGGATGATCGGCGAGGCGGACCGGGCTTGTCGGCGGCGGTGGATGCACGTGCGGCGGGGGAGCCGGCCGGCGCATGTGGTGATGCGGTGCCGGTGGCGGGCGACGCGCGGGACGGGGTTGCGGTGGCCCGTCCGTCGACGCGCGTGGTGTGACACGGCATGGCATCGCCCGTCCCGAGGGAGCACCGCCCGCGGCTGCGGCGGGTTTGGATCGCGTATTGGATCGGGCTGTTCGCGGCGACCCACTGGCCGAAGCCGCCGCACCTGCCGGGCCCGGCGGACGTCAGCGACAAGGTCGTGCATTTCTGTTTGTACTTCGGGTTGGCGATGCTGGGGTGTGTCGCAGCGCGGGGTGCTTCGTCTGGATGTCGTTGTCGGGCGGGATGGGGTTGGACGCTTCGTTGGACGGGCGTGTACGCCGGGTACGCGGGGGTGGACGAATGGTTGCAGCCGTTTTTCGGGCGGACCGCGGATCCCTGGGACTGGGTATGCGACGTGGCGGGGGTTGTTTGCGCGATGATCGCTGCGCGGGGCATGCTCGCGCGTCGTGGACCCGCGTGATGGGCGCGTTGCGGGGGTGGGGTATCGGACCGTGGCCGCGGCGGCGCTGGACACATCGGGTGTGCGTGTAACACGGGATTAACTACCGAAACGCACGGGGGTCGCGGACCCCGGCGGCACGATCCTATGATAGAATGGGGTCGGATCGTCGGGGCCCGCGGTTGGTCGCGACGATGCTTGTCGCGGCGTGGCCGTGTGGCGCGGCGCGTAGCAGCCTGTTGAGGAGACCGTCTCACGGGCGCTCAACGCGCGGTTGCACCGGTTGGAAACCGGTGCCACATGTGTTGGCGGCGGTGCCAGAGGTATTGGAGGCGGCGCCGCCTGGGTTGGTCTGCGTTGTCGAGAGGGATGCGCGTCGATGTCCAAGAAACGAATGGTTGTGGTGATTGAGGACGAAGAGGCGATCCGGCGCGGCATCGTGGACACGCTCAACATGGCGGGGTACGAGGTGATCGAGGCGGCGGACGGGGAGGCGGGTTTGGCGGAGGCGGGTCGATCCGGGGTGGCGCTCGTGTTGCTCGATCTGCTGTTGCCGAAGATGGACGGGTTCGACGTGTTGTCTCAGCTCCGTGTGACGCGTCCGTCGGTGCCTGTGATCATTCTGAGTGCGCGCGGGAGTGAGGACGACCGGGTTCGGGGTCTTCGCGGCGGCGCGGATGATTATGTGGTGAAGCCGTTTTCGGCGCGGGAGCTGTTGGCGCGGGTGGACGCGGTGCTTCGGCGGAGCCCGGAACGGTCGGCGCCGGTGGTTCGGATTTCGTGCGGCGACGGCGTGGTGGACTGCGCGCGTCGCGAGTTTCTCCGTGGTGATGGTGAGCGGGTCGCGCTGTCGGACATGGAGGCGAACATCTTGCAGCGGCTCGCGGCGTACGCCGGGCGCGTGGTGACGCGCGAGGAACTCCTGTCTTGCGTGTGGGGGATTCGGGACGGGCAGGTGGAGACGCGGGCGATCGACATGCACATCACGCGGCTTCGGGGCAAGCTGACGGCGGAGGGGGACGCGTCGGCGCCGCAGTGGATTACGACGGTGCGTGGCAAGGGGTATATGCTGGCGCCGGAGGTCAAGGTGGAGACGGCGTCGCCGTCGACGGAGGCGGCGACGTGAGACCGGCGAGCCACAGCACGCGCAACGCGCTGATCGGGTTTGTGCTCATCGCGGCGGTCGTGTTGGGGGGGATGACTTGGGCGACGGTGGCGACGGTCCGGCTGCAGCAGAGCGAGGCGGAGCGTCGGTATCAGGATGCGTTGCGTCAGCAGCAGGACGCGGTGCGGTATGCCGTGTTGGGGCTGGACTCGGTGGTCATGCCGCTGCTCTTGACGGAGTCGGGCCGGGCGTTCTCGGATTACGGTCCGCTGGTGCGTCCGGAGGAGGCGTACTGGGTGACCGGGCAGCGGCTTCCGGCGGGGCGTGTCGTGTTGCCGTCGAAGCTGGTTCGTGGTCCGGGCCACGAGTTGATCGAATCGTACTTTCGGATCGGCCCGGACTGGGTGTGGTCGTCGCCGGAGCTTCCGGATGATTCGGATCCGGTGGCGGACGGTGTTCGGGCGACGCTTGACGCGGAGCGGGTGGAAGCGATCCGGGAGCGGATCGTTGCGCTGAGCGCGTCGCTGACGGTTCCGGAGCTCGAGCGGAAGCTGGCGTGGTCGGCGAATCTTGAGACGCAGTTGTTGAGCAACGTGGAGCCGGCGCCGGATGCGACGCCGGCGAGCGTCGCGGCGCGTCCGAAGTGTTGCGACGGTGATTGTGCGGACCATCCGGCGTGCTGTGCGGCGTATGCGCGTAGCCTCCGCGGCGTGAACTTCGCCGAGCAGATCAAGGTGCCGGATCCATCTTGCGAACTGACGGCGGAGGCTGCGCGGAGCATCGCCCGGCAGTCACCGCGCCCGCCCGACGCCGCGGATGCGTCCGTCGCGGCGAGCACCGAAGACGTGATCGCGAGCAGCGCGGTGGAGCGTTCGATCCTGACGCTTGCGGATCAGTCGGAGCATGCGTCGGTGGAGGTGACGCGGCTGCGTCCGCTCTGGCTGACGACGGGTGGCGGCGGCGCGCGGAAGCTTGGTTTCGTGCGGACGGCGTATGTGGACGGGCAGAAGCAATTCCAGGGTTTTACGGTGGATTGGGCTCGGCTCAACGCGCACCTTCAGCGTTCGAGCCGGGTCCGCGCGTTGTTTCCGCTGGCGGAGCTGGTTCCGGTTAACGAGGACGATACGCTTTCGCCGGGTTTGCTGACGACGATGATGCACACGATCCCGGTTCGGCTCGACACGAAGCAGGTTCTGGCGATGCCGGTGGTGTCGGGTTGGCGGTCGATCCAGGGCACGCTGCTCGCGACGTGGGGCGCGGCGATCGTCGTGCTCGGTGTGGCGGGTCTGGCGATGCGGAACCTGGTGGCGTTGACGAATCGGCGGATGCAGTTCGCGTACGCGGTGACGCATGAGCTGCGGACGCCGCTGACGACGTTCCGGCTTTATTCCGACATGCTGTCGGCCGGGCTCGTGCCGAGCGCGTCGAAACAGAAATACCTCGACACGCTCAACACCGAGTCGCAGCGTCTGTCGAACCTCGTGGAGAACGTGCTGGAGTATGCACGGCTCGAGCACCAGCGTGTCCGGTTGAATCCGGCGGAGACGGACATCGGTACGTTCAACCGGACGATGGCGGAGGTGCTCGAACGGCGTTGTGAGCAGACGGGGGTGAAGGGGATCACGCGGAACGGGGTCGCGTCGCATGAGACGCTGCGGACGGACGTGGACCTGACGAAACAGATCGTTGGCGTGCTGGTGAACAACGCGTGTCGTCACGCCCGCGAGTCGGCGGACCCGACGGTCGTGCTGAGCCTGGAGTACGCGAAGGGCAAGCTTCACGTGGAGGTCGTTGATTCCGGACCCGGCGTGGACCGGCGGGACGCGCGCGCGATTTTTCGTACGTTCCGCCGCGGGCGTCGCGCGGACTCGACGGCCCAGGGCGGGATCGGGCTCGGGCTCGCGCTGGCGCGGGATTGGGCGAAGCTTCTGGGCGGGCGGCTCGAACTCGCGGCCCATCGTGATCCGCAGTACGGCGGGGCGCGGTTCCGCCTGACGGTGCCGGGCCACATCGAGACGTAGCGCTGCGTCGCGGGTGGATCGAGGGATGATCCGCGTCGCGGATCAACCGAGCCGCGACGGTAACACGCTGTTGAAATATCCGCACCGGAGTAGTTCGACACGCGGTTTCAGGGTGCTTCCGGTGTCCAGACCCTTAGCGTCCGAGGCCGAAAAGTACGCTTCGTGATCGCGCGACGGAGGTATTTCAACAACCTGGTACGGGCGCGGCGGCGAGGCGCGTCGCTCGTGCCGCGGAAGAACCGGTCTCGCGGCTCGGTTCGTCGCGGTTGATCGAACGAGGCGCAATGCGGCCGGAGTCACGGCGTGCGGGTGTGCTTGCCGGCGGCCACGTGGCCGCGCAGGTCTTTCATCACGCGGGGGCGTTACGGGGGTTGACCGGGCAGCGGTCCGGTCATGGCGGCGTGGAAGCCGGCGTAGTCTGCCAGGTCGACG
>JBHHVO010000085.1:0-11095 GCA_046754365.1 Phycisphaerae bacterium
CGCGCGTTCGAGACGGCGTATGTTGTCGGGTTCGCCGGGTATCTCCTGCTGTGTTGGATCGTGTCGCGCGCCGGAGCCGGCGTGCCGCTCGGGCGGTGGCGGTGGTGGCTCGTGGGATGTATCGCCCTCCGCGCCGCCACGATCGCAACCGTGCCGGGCGACGATGCGTACCGCTATGTGTGGGAGGGCCGGGTCCAACTCGCCGGCGCGAACCCGTACGCGCTCGCACCGGACGCGCCGGAGCTGCGATCCTTGCGCGACCGCCAATGGGCATCCATCAACCACCGGGACTACACCGCCATCTACGCGCCGATCGCGGAGATGCAGTTCGCGCTCGCGGCGTGGCTGTCGCCGTCGGTTCAGACCATCAAGGCCCTGCATGTCTTGTGGGACGTGTTGGTCGTCGTCGTGGTGGGGTCATGCCTGCGGCGCGCCGGCCGGCGACCACACGCCGCGATCGTGTACGGCCTGTGCCCGCTCGTACTCACGGCGTTCGGCATCGAGGGCCACGTGGACAGCCTCATGCTTCTCGCGATCGCGGCCACGGTGTGGGCGCTGCAGACGAACAAGCCGTACATGGCCGGCGCGATGCTGGGCATCGCGATCGGGGCCAAGCCGGTCGCCGTCGTCCTGCTGCCGTGGTTTATCGTCCGGCATCGCCGGGCCGCGGCCGTCGCCGCGGGTGTCGTGATCGTAAGCTACGTGCCGTATGCCGCCGCCGGCACGGGCGTGTTCGCGAGTCTCGTGCGGTTCAACCGCGCGAACACGTTTTTCAACATGGTCGCCACGTTGGGCGGTCCCGGATTCGACACGCCGATGCTGCACATGACGGTAGGCGCCGTGCTGCTGCTGGTGGTGTTTGTATGTGCATGGCACCGTGCCGCGTTTACACACTTCGCCGTCGGCGCGATCGGCGCCACGCTCGCGGCCATGCCGGTCATGCACTACTGGTACATCGCGTCGGTCCTGCTGTTCGTCGTGTTTCATCGACGGGTAAGCTGGATCGTCGCCGCGCTCGCGATGGTGTTCTACTTCGAGGGCGAGCGGTGGCGTGCGGTGGCCGGGGTGTGGATGATGCCGACATGGGTGCCGACCGTCGTGTGGCGGCTGTTCGTGACGACGTGGCTCGTGGAGGCGGCCGCCGGGCGGCGGCGTGGGTGTCGCCTGGCGCGGATGACGCCGTCGATCGTATGTGGGGGGCGGACACGCTACTTGTAGCGCCGGAGCTGACCACCGGCGCGCTCGCGCCTTGTCCCGTTGGTTTTGCGGCGCGGCCCTGCGGCGCTCTGCGGCACGCGCCGGCCGTCGGGCGTGCGGACTTTGCCGTTGGCGGTGTTGGCGACGCTTGTCAGCGGGTCGACGACACCGTCGAGCGGATCGCCGTGTGCGATGTCGCCCAGGCGGAGCCGGACCTGGTCGGCGTACGCCTTGGAAAGCTCAAAGCCGATGTATTGTCGGCCGAGCTTCTTCGCGACGGCGAGCGTCGTGCCGCTGCCGGTGAACGGGTCGAGCACGACGTCACCCTCGTTGCTGCATGCCCTGATGATCCGGCCGAGGATCTGTTCGGGCATCTGACATCCGTGGAAGCCCATGCGCTGTTTGAACGTGCCGCAAACGCGCGGGTAGTACCACGTGTCGCTGTCCGCGGCGAAGCCGTCGGGCAGGTCTTGCGGGCGGAGGATCCAACCCTTCGGACGGGCGGCACCGGCCGCAGCTTCCGGCGCGTCACCGCCGGTCGCTGGTTCGGGCGCGTGGTCGGCGCGCGTGGACTCGGGCACGTTACCGCCGGTCGCGGCTTGAGAACCGTTGTTGGCGCGGCGTTGTCCGTCCGCAGGTGCCGGCGTGCGACCTGTCCGGCCGTTTTGCCCCTCGACCTGCGGCCCGGCGGCTTGGGGTGTCGCCGGGTCGAGGTCGGGTGCGATGATCCACGTGTCGTCGGGCATGCGGCCCATGGGATTCGCGCGTCTGTCGCCGTAGACGAGCTGGCGCGCGGACGGCACGCGGATGCTTTCGGGGTGACCGACCGGGTGTTGGGCGTTGAACGTAAAGTCGTCGGCGTCCTTGACGAAGTAGAACAGGTGCGCGTGCGAGCGCGTGAACTTGTACTTGCAGTGCACGCCGAACGTGTAGTACCACACGACCCAGTTGCGGCACGTGAGCCCGAGCTCACGCGTGGCGAGCACCTTGAGCTCGGCCGCATACTCGTCACCGATCGCGAGCCAGAACGCCCCGCTCGGCTTGAGCACGCGGATGACGCCGCTGATCCATTCGCGGGACCAGTCGAGATAGTGATCGGCCGTTTGCTTGTCGTCGTACTCGTCGTATGTATAGCCGATGTTGAACGGCGGGTCGGCGAACGCAAGGTCGACGGAGCCGGCGTCGAGCGCCTTGAGTCCCGCGATGCAATCCCCACATACGATCCGATTAAGCTGGGTCGACACGCAGTGCCTTCCGTGACAAGGTTTCCTTGCTTCCGCCTGTTCTGTCGCAACGGGCGTATCGTACGCGGCCGGATCGGTTTCGCAACGACCCGCGCGGCGGCGTACCACGGCGGAAGACCGGGACCGTGTCGGCGGTCGACCTACATGCTCGGCGCCATACGTGATGTAGCGGCCGCCCCCCGTGGCGGCCGTGGGCATTCGACAACGTGTCGGCACGCTAGGTCGGCCACGGGGGGCCGGCGCTACAGACAGGCGATCCACCTCACCTGAACACTCACGGACCCTGCGAGATCTGGGGCGCGACCACGTCGGTGGTCGACCGGGCACTTGCAGGCCAAACAAATACCGAATAGAATGGCTGGTGACCGAAGCGCGGTATGCTGGTGTAGCGCCCGGATTCACGGGTTTGTCCAGGTTCCACAGCCCACCGCCGGGATCGGTGCTGCGGCGCTGACGACGTTCGGGCGGCGCGTTGTCGGCAGACCCATGCGCCGGAGGGCTATCTACGATGCGGCTTCGCCCGGTAGACAACCCGCCGAATCCGTACGCGTCCCGCCATGCGGAATGGCTCGAACCACCGCCCGATGCGCGGATCACCGTGTACGAAGAGACCGGTGGGTCGATCCTGTCGCGCAACGACAGCCCCGACATCCCGTTTACGTGGTCCGTCAATCCGTACCGCGGTTGCCAACACGCATGCGGCTACTGCTACGCGCGCACGTCGCATGAGTACCTCGGCTTCGGGGCCGGCACCGACTTCGACACGAAGCTCGTCGTGAAGCGCAACGCGCCGGCGCTGCTCCGCGAAGCGTTTTCGAAACGTAGCTGGTCACGCGAGACGGTCAACTTCTCCGGCGTGACGGACTGCTATCAACCCATCGAGGCGTGCTATGAGCTCACGCGTGCGTGCCTGGACGTGTGCGTTGCGTTTCGGAACCCGGCCGTCGTGGTCACCAAGGCGTACCTCGTCGTGCGCGACGCCGGCGTCTTGTCGGCGCTGCATGCGTGCGCCGGCGCGGCCGTGTGGATGAGCGTTACGTCGACCGACGCGAAGGTCGCGCGGCTCATGGAACCGCAGGCCCCGCCGCCGGCGCGGCGCTTCGCGGCGATCCGGCGGCTCGCGGACGCGGGCGTACCGGTCGGCGTCATGCTCGCGCCGATCATCCCCGGCCTGAATGACTGCGAGATTCCAGCGATTCTGCAGCAGGCGGCCGACGCCGGGGCGCGATCCGCGTCCGGTCAGGCGCTGCGCCTGCCGGACCGCGTGGCCGACGTGTTTATCAAGCGACTCCGCGAGACGATGCCGGCGCGAGCGGAGAGGGTGCTCGGTCTCGTTCGTGGGATGCGCGGCGGGGCGCTGAACTGCGGCCGATTCGGCGAGCGCATGCGCGGTCGTGGCCCACACTGGGACGCGATCGTGCGGCTCATGGCGCTCTCGAAGCGGCGCCTCGGCCTGGACCGACCGCTGCCGCGCACGCGGATGGGACCCGGCGCTGCGGCGGCGACCGGTCCTGCGCCGGCCCAGCTCGCGTTCGAGTTCGGGCCGCCGTGATCGGAGGCGACATGCGAGCGCCACATGCCCTACGTGACGCGGCGTCGCCGTGTCCGGCCGGACCGACGGCGGCGGATGACTTACGATGGTTTGAGTAGCCCGACCGGGATCCCGTCCGGGTCGGCGAACATCGCGAACCAGCCGACGTTGGGGATCGGCGTCTTCGGGACGAGCACGGTCGCGCCGTGCTGTTGCGCTGTTTTGAGCGTGGCGTCGATGTCATCGACGTGGAAGTAAACATTCAGCGCCGGGTTGGGCGCCTGATCGGGCTTGGGCATCATGCCGCCGTGGGGCTCGGCGCCGGGGTTGATGACGGTGTAACCCGGCAAGCTCGCGTCGTCGAACTGCCAGTCGAACACTGCGCCGTAGAACGCCTTAAACCGCTCGGGGTCGCCGGCCATGAACTCGAAATGGCAAATAGGGTTCGGCATGGTTCTCCGCTCCATCGGTGCGCCGGCTCGACCGCGCCGCGCTTGCCCGCACCACCTCCCAGCCTAAGACCGCCCGTGGCACGGGTCAACCGTCGTTGTGCGCGCGTCGCCACGACGCGCCGGGGGCCGACGGCTCACGTGATCCGGTGACGGCGCATACCGGGCGCGCTACTCGGGCGGCGTGAACGCACCGAGCTCGAACGGCTTGTTGGCCCAACTGATCGGCGTCGTCGGCAGCCGGATGCGTAACGCGCGCCGGGGGGTTGATTCGCGGGGCAACGTCCTCGTGCGCCACGCGTTGGGATCGAGCGTGTCGAGCACGCGGATTGTAGTGCCGGCGCGCCGGCGTTCCGTAGAACGCGGCGCGACCGCCGAAGGGTGCGTGGCGCGTGACGGTATGGAGTGCTCAGGCAGCAGGAACACGTCGCGACGTGCGAAGTTCATCGGCGGGCAACAGTACGGCGCCGGCTCGCTGTATACGCCGACCGCGCCCGGCGCGCTGCCTTGTGATGCGGACGCTATGAGATTCGCGCATACCGTCCGCGAGTTCGCGGGCGTCGCATCCACATGAAGGTTCCACACGTACGCCCCGCCGCACCACGCGCTCCAGATCGCGACGCCCGGCGCGACGAGCCCGCGGACGATCCACGTCCATCGCGCCCACGATGTCGCGACCACGCACGCCGTTGCGATCGCGAGCGCCGTATTCGTGAAGACGCCGAACCGGCCGTACTCGGCGGGTTTGCCGGCGCCGATGAGCACGAACTGGACGAAGAACACGCCGGCGGGGATCGCGAGCGGCAGCACGACGCGCCGTCTCCGCGCGGCCGCCACGACGACCGCGGCGGCGCCGAGCACCACGACCGGCAACGTCGCGCCCTCGATCGTGAGCTCGAGCACGCGTACGAACCCCGCACCAATCCGGGCGATGTTGTACATCGCGAGCGAGTTGCCGAAGTTGCTGGTGAGCACGTCGCGATGGGTCAACGCGTTGATGACGATGTAGGGATTCGTCGCGAGATACACACCCGACGCCACCGCGCCGCCGGCGACGGTGCGGCCAAGCCATCGCCACGCCGTCCCGGGTGCGCATGGCACGGCGCCGCGGTCGGTCGTGCCGATGGGGTGGTCGCCGCCGCCGTTCGGCACCGGACCCGCCACCGGCGCCCGCCGCCGGACATCGAGCCATGCCACGAGCGGAATCAGCACGAACACCGGGAGCGACGACAACACCATCCCCAGCGACGCGCCGCATGCGACGCACATGAGCCACCAATCGCGGAAGCCGGTCCCACGGCGATCCGCACATGACCCGGCCGGTCGGCGCCCGAGATGGCGCATCGCCAACAGCACCGCCGCCAGCATGAGCACCGCGCCGGGCAGGTGCGGCTTGCCCTCGTGCGCCATGCACACGACCACCGGCATGAGCGTAAAGAGCAGCGCCGCGACCAGGCCCGCGTTGGCATCCCGCAGGCGACGTGCGATCCCGAACACGACGACGACACCGACCAGCCCCCACGCCGCGGCGTAGCCCCGCGCGACGACGTAGAACTTGCCGAATGCGTCCGGATGGTCGAGGTAGTGGACGACGTCGCCGCGGACGTCGATGAGCCCCACGACGCCGGCGAGGCGGATGAGCGCGCCGACCGGATAGAGAAACAGCCCGCCGTATTGATACAGCTTCGGGTCGAAGTTCCACGCGCGGGGCCGCATGCTCCGCAGCGCCATCATCGTGATCATCTCATCCGGCTGGTGCGTGTAGAGCCGGTAGCGGAGGTAGATTCGCGCGATGTCCTCGTCGCTGCCGGTGAGCAGGACCGGCGCGCCGCCGGCGGTATCGATCGGATCGACGTCGACGTCCGCCCCGCGCGCCCCGGCGAACTTCTCCGCGGCGCCGGCGAGGCGGTAGATCCTCTCGCCCGACCACGGCGGATCATCGCCGAAGAGGAACGTGTCGATGCCGCGCGTGGGAAGGCCCCACGCAATCCCGATGGTCGACAAGACGCCGAACAGCACCACGATCGCGCCGAGAACGCACCGTTGCATCACGGTGGCGCGCGCCGTCGCCGCCGTAACATCATGATCCGGCATTCGGGCGTTACCTCCAATCGACCGGCCCGCCGCGCGGTCGCGCGATCACCGTACCGGGCATGGATCCGCCACGTCACGGCCGCGCCGACGCATAACGGCAGCCGTCGTCGGCACCACGATCCACACAGCATGATACGCGACCCGCGCCCGACCGGCCCGCCGAAAAGTCCCGCCCGGCGCGCAATGGCCAATCCCGTGGGGGCGTCGTGCGCCTTCCCGCTCCGGGGTGTCGGCGCGTGGGGCGGGCGCGGCTTCGGCGCCTACGGCCCGCGCGCGGGGCGGACGCTGCGCGCTCCGAGGGTCAGCGAGGCGAGACGAATGTTGGGCGGGCGCTACGGGGCTTCGTAGGCGCCGATGTCGGGGGCGGGTCCGGTGAAGGGTTGGCCTATGTCGGTGCCGGCGTCGAGGCATGGGGAATCGGCGGCGTGGCCGTCGGCGATGCGTTGCAGGAAGAAGCCGGGGACGACGCCGAAGTCGGGGCTCGTGAGGTCGAGGTTGACGACGGTTTCGGGTGCCACGAGTGCGACACCCGGCGGCGGCGGATCGACGAAGCGGGGGTCGCCTGAGAGGCTGTGTCCGGTCGGGGTGGGGAACTCGATCTGGACGGCGTCGTTGGGCCAGACGCCGTCGGCCCAGAAGTTGTAGTCGGTATCGGCGGGCGCGGTGAGCTTGATGCGGACGTCTTTCGTGGCGTTGAGGTAGCCGATGTTGTTGCGAAGGAGGGTGTCGGTGGTGCTGGTTTTCTCGATGAGCCAGCCCCAGGCGCCGTTGCCGTACGCGATGTTGTTGTAGTACGTGTTGCCCGGCGCGGCGGGGTCGACGTGGTCCTGATCGAAGCCGCGGGCCTCGTTGTTGAATGCGATGTTGTTTTCGAACACGTGGCCCCCGCCGCCGCCGGTCGTGCTCTTGATGCCGTTGCCGTCGCCGTTGGCGTCGGCGGGTGAGCCGGACACGCCGTCACCGATGTTGAAGCAGACATTCCGGCGGACGATGCACTGGAGCGAGTCGTAGACGTCGAGTCCGTCGTCACCGCATCGTGCGAAGACGTTGTCGCGGATCGTGGTGGCGGTCTGGAGTCCGGCGGGGAGGCCGTCGGCGTTCTTGTCGTTGAACGTGCCGGTGGCGTCCCACCAGTGGATGTCGTGGACGTAGTTGCGCTCGACAAGGTTGCCTTGTGCGGGGCCGTCGAGTCTCAGGCCGATGCTGCAGTCGTACACGTCGTTGCCGCGGAACGTGACGGACGAGTAGGTCCCGGCTGCGCGGATGCCGCTGACGGAGGTGACGTTGACGCTCGTGGTGTCGCGGATGTCGTGTACGACGTTGTCGGCGGCGGTGCCGAAGCTCGCGTCCAGGAAGAGGATGCCGGTGCGCCGGCCACCGGTGATCTCGAGGCCTTGGATGATGATGTAGTCGCGGTAGACGACGAAGCCGTGGAGGCGGTCGTTGATGTCGATGCGTACGGGCTCGTTGTTGTAGTTGCGGTATGTGATCGGCGCGTCGGGGGCGCCGGCGATGTTGACGGCTACGACCCAGTCCTCGCTCGCGGGCGTGGGGACGTAGGTGCCGGCGCGGATGTAGACGGTGTCGCCTGGCTTGGTCGCGTCCGCGGCGTGCTGGATCGTCGTGAACGGGTTCGTGATATAGCCCGGCGGCGCCGTGGGGTCGAACGTCGGGTGCGTGTCGGCGTCGTCGTCGACGTAGAGGTTGCGGTACGCGACGAAGTCCTGATCCAGGATCACGGAGGTGACGTTCGTATACGCGCGCTCGGGCGGGTCAAGGCGGTGGTTTTCGCCTGACGTTATGGTCCCGGACCAGCCGTCGGGGACGGTGAGCTCGTAGAAGCCATCGCCGTCGGTTGTCGTGGTGCCGGTGTCGTTGTCGGCGAGGAGTTCGATGCCCGCGGCGGGGAGTCCGTCGCGGTCGAGGATGTGCCCGGTGACGGCGGTCTGCACGATGCACGCGCCGGAGACGCATGCGTGCCCGATCGGACACGTCATCGGCGCATGCTGGCACGCACCGGCGGCGCAGGCGTCTGTGGTGCATGGGTCGGCATCGTCGCAGTGCGCATCCGCGGTGCATTCGAGGCAGGTATCATCCGTCTCGTTGCAGAGCGCGGCGTCGGGGCATGGCGGCGTGCCGGGCGTACACACGCCGGCGTGACATGTTTCAAAGCCGTTGCAATAGAGCCCGTCGGTGCAGGCGGTGCCGTCGGCGAGCGTCGGATACGCGCACACGCCGTCGACGCAGACGCCGGCCGTGCACGGGTTGCCGTCGTCGCAACCGTCGGGGCATGCGCCGTTCGGGTCCGTGCCGTCGTCGGGCTGTTGGCCCTGGACGTGAACGACCTGATCACCATGCTCGGCCGTGACGCAGGCGAGGGGTGTTGTGGCACCGGCGAGTAGGATCGACAGGCTGACGGTGTGCATGCCTACAGCGGTTACCATGTGCGTCCGCGACGCGTGCGTATGTACCGGACCAGTGTTGTCGGTGCCGTCTATGAACCACATGTAGCTCCCCTCCGGGGGCGACGGCGCGTCGATCGTAACGACGGCCATGTGTAGGGTCAACGGCACCGGTCCCACGACGGGGTCTCCCGGCGCCGTACCGTCTGACCAGACCACGAACGTGACGGGGCAGGTCTGTCCGGCCGGGTCGGTCGTGTTCGCTACGTGTATGATCACCGTGTCCACGGCGGCGGCCGTGCCGACGGTGACGGTAAGCGTGAAGTGCAGGTCGACGTCCTGGTCGACGTTCGGCGCGGCGAACCGGGCGTCGGGTGCGTCGGGATTGAGCAGCACCACGTCGGGGCCGGCGACTTGCGCCCATTGGAACTGAAGGGATTCGTTGACGGTGCCGCCGGTGCCGTGGCCGTCGAGGTAGACGAGCGCGGTCTCGACGACGGTCTGGTCCGGTCCGGCGTCGGCGATCGGCGTGGCGCCGGCGGCCGACGGCGGGGCGTCGACCGTGAGCTCGAGCGGCGGCACGGACACGGCGGCGCCGCCGGGAGGATCACCGTGACGATGTAGTCGCCGGGGAGGGTGTAGGTGTGCGTCGGCGCGGTTGCGTCGGCGGACGTGCCGTCGCCGAAGCTCCAGGTTGGCGTGACGCCGGGCTGGGTTGCGGCGTCGCCGTCAAGCTCGAAGCGCCACCGGAGCGGGTCGTCGGGATCGAGCACCGTGGCGACGATCGTGGGGACGGCCAGCGGGGGTTCGTCCACGACGACATCCGGGAGCGTCCCGCCGTCGGGCTCGGTGTCAGCGGGTTGGTCTACGGCGTCCGGACTGCCGGGGCGCGACGCGCAGGCGCTGACCCATGCGACGGCGATGGCGCAGGCGATCGCGGCCCGGCGTGGCGGGTATGACCGGGCGGAACGTCGTGACGGGCGGTCTGATCGGATGGCGGTTGTCTCCGTGCGTGTGCCGGCGCGACGTACCCGGGGCCGTACAGTTCAACATCCGATATCGGGTGCGGCTCGTCAACGTCGTTGGCTTGGCGCGTGGGGCGTGGTTTATCGGACGGATGCGTCCCTCGGGTGTGTTCCGGGCCGGCCTGTCGCGCCGGGTGTGTGGCGCGTGCGCAGCAAGTGCGGTCCGGTGGCTGGGCCGGTGTCTCGCATGTGTGGTCGCGGCGGCGGGCGTGGCATGGTTCCCCGTGCATGTTGGTCGTCGACGGAAGTCGTGTGCCGTGGCCGTGGCGTGTCGATATAGGTTGTGCGTGTTCCATCGTGTATGTGGTGTTTGCGATGCGTCCGGGTTGTTGAGATGCGGGAGGCGTTGTGATGCGTGTCGTGGTGACGGGGGGCGCGGGTTTTATCGGGTCACACCTTTGTGACGCGTTGCTGCGCGACGGACACGAAGTCGTGGCGCTCGACAATCTCGACGACTTTTATGACCCGAGCGTCAAGCGCGCGAATCTTCGGGGGGCGCGGGCGAACGCCGGGTTCACGTTGGTCGAGGGCGACATCCGTGACGCGGCCGTGGTGGACAGGCTGCTGACGAGCGGGGGGGTGGACGCGATCGTGCATCTGGCCGCGCGGGCCGGCGTGCGGCCTTCCATCGAGAACCCGCTGTTGTACGAGGACGTGAATGTCCGGGGGACGCTCGTGCTGCTCGAGGCAGCGAGGCGTCACGACGTGGGCAAGTTCGTGTTCGCGAGCAGTTCGAGTGTGTATGGCAACAGCCGGAAGGTTCCGTTCAGCGAATCGGATCGCGTGGATGATCCGATCTCGCCGTATGCCGCGACGAAAAAGGCCGGCGAGCTGATCACCCATACGTATCACCACCTCTACGGGCTCAACGTAACGTGTCTTCGTTTTTTCACGGTGTATGGTCCGCGGCAGCGTCCGGACCTGGCGATCCATAAGTTCGCGCGGTTGATTGATGCGGGCGACGCGATTCCCGTGTTCGGCGACGGCGCGACGATGCGGGACTACACGTACATCGACGACATCATCGCGGGCGTTTCCGCGTCGATCGAGCGTTGTCGCGGCTACCACATTTACAACCTCGGTGAGAGCAGGCCCGTGACGTTGCGTCGCCTCATCGAGTGCCTCGAGGCCGCGCTGGATCGGCGCGCGACGA
>JBHHVO010000086.1:0-10950 GCA_046754365.1 Phycisphaerae bacterium
GTGACGGATGCGATGGGGAGTTCGAGCAGCGACACGGCGATCGTGACGAACACGGTCGTGGCGGTCGCCGGGTCGGACGTGGACCTGGCGGTGTTCCCCGATGCGGGTCATACGCTCGACGCGTCGGCGTCGCAGGGAGCGCAGCTCAGTTACGCATGGGCCCAGGTCGCGACGGACACGGCGACGGCGCCTCAGTGCATCGGGCAGAACCTGGATCTGCCGGCCACCGTGACGCCGGACCCGATCGACCCGGCGCTGGCGACGTTGGACTTCCCGCTCGAGGGCGGTTGTGTGACATTGGAACTCACCGTGAACGGGGTTGGCGGCATCTCGAGCGATACGATCACGATCTCCGCGCCTGTTGGTGCGCCCGTGGCGGATGCCGGCCCGGACCTGATCGTGTTCCAGAATGAAATCGTCCAGCTCGATGCGTCAAACTCGCTGGGGATCATCTACACGGATCCACTCGATCCACCTGGGTTTACGTGGAGCCAGGATCCGGCGGACGCGGTCCAGGTCGTGCTCACGACGCTTCAAACCGACGGGACGTTGGCACCGCCCGATCCCGCGGGACCGCCGAACGTCGCCCGGCCGGCGTTCTTGTTCCCGAATCAGGCGCCGCTGACGCTTAACTTCCAGGTCATCGTCGCCGGGCCGGGCAGCAGTTCCGCGCTCGTGGCGGTGTCGGTCGACAATCCGGCCAACGCCGACACGCTCACGCCGGGTCGCGCCCGGTGGGTGGAGAACAAGGACAAATGGGCGATCGGCGGGACGAGTTCGTTGCCCGGTGCGCCAGCGGGTCCGGACCACAGCGTGACGTGCTGGTTCGGACCACCAACGACCGGCATTCTGATCGGTACGGCGGCCGTGGATCCGATTGCGGACTGGAAGGTGACGGTGTTCGGCGGTGTGAACCCGTGTATCGAGGACCCCGCCGTGAGCCTCGACTGCACGCAAGGCACGCCGACGCCGGGCATCATCCACTGCCTGTCGACACTCGGCGGTACGTTGCAGATGGACTACGAGATCAAGTAAGTAGGAGGAGGTCGTAGCGTGTATGAGCGGCGCTGACTTGGCGCTGCGATTGGACGAGAGAAGCGTCTCCATGGGGCCCCCGCGTCGGCGCGTAACACCGCCGGCCGCGGGGGCCTCCCCGTTTTGGTCACCGTCGAAGTAAGCCATGGCATGGGATTCGGCGGAGATCGGGAATGGGGCACCGGCACAAATCACGCGGCCTACCAGCGTGAGGCCGCGCGTGAGCGAGCGCGGGTGGTCTCGTGCGTCGGGCGAGGCGTTGACGCCGCGGTGTGCGGTCGTGGTCGGGACAACGGTCATTGCGTGACGAGGAGAGGCGTTCCGCGTGAAGCACGCCACCCCGAGCCGAATGCGTCCGCGAGCGCACGGGCACGGAAAAGATCCGGCGACGCCCGGACGAGCGCCTGGTGTGGTCGGATCGCGTCGGTCCCAGGCTTGCCGACCGCCAGGTCCGTTGTCGGGTTCAGCGGCGGGGCGAGGCGACGCGCTGGTGCAGCTTCACCCCGTTCGTGTGGGTTTCGCTGCCGGCCGGTTCGTAACGGGTGCGGTTCGGATCGGACCAAGCACCCGGACAATCACGTGTGACGTTGCACCGGTACCGCGTTGCGCCGGCAGCGGGACGATCCATCGGTGCCGGGTTCCGGCCGGCCCGCCGGGTCGCCGCGATGCGATGCCGGGGCGATCGTCGCGTTATTCGTGCAGCGCGGCACCCGCGACGACACCCCCGGCGCCGGCGTCAACGGACGGGTGGGATGGGCCAACTCGTTTGTCCATGTGCCTCGGACACCGGGAGACACGGGCAAGCTGCTGCTTGCCCATGCCACCCATCCGCTTGCCCATGGCAGCCATCCGATTGCGCGTGGCAGCCATCATACGAAGTGTCACGGGGCACTAATATGACAGCGCCATGAAGCACTTGATGGCTTCGAAACGCGGCATGGACGAGCCCGAACAGCGCGTTCCCGACGGGTGGGATGGGCCAACTCGTTTGTCCATGTGCCTCGGACACCGGGAGACACGGGCAAGCTGCTGCTTGCCGATGCCACCCATCCGTTTGGCCATGGCACCCAGCCGTTTGGCCATGCCACCCAGCCGCTTGCGCATGGCAGCCATCAAATCACGTGCATGGGCGCACTAGGGCCCGCACACGCATGGGTCGGGACACGGCGGAGTCCCGGCGGCGGCGGCCAAGAGGGCGGTCAGGTCCCCGACCTCATTGATCCCGTCGTTTCCGGGTGGGCATGGTGCTATGTCGTTGTCCGCGAGCGTGCCACAGTCACCGAGCGGGGTCGTATTCGGCGACGACGGCCCGTCGTCCGGGTTTCCGTTGTTGGCGGCGAGCACACAGAGGAGATCGCTGACCTCGACGATCCCGTCCCCGCCCTTGGATCGCGGCCAGATGTCGCCGTAGAGCACCGGGACGCAGGTATGTACACACCCGTCGGCGCCGGCGTCGACGTTGGCGGGATCGCACACGTCGTCGGTGCATGCGTCCTGGTCGTCGAACAGGCCGCCCGGCCCGCAATCCGTATTGGCGACGCAGCCGTTGGTCACGCACGTCCCAGTGGCGTCACACGTGCCGGAGTCGGGTCCACCGCCGGCGTCACACGGTGCGCCGTCGTTGGGTGTGTTGATACAATTCTGCGTCTGCTGATCGCAGCTGTCGGTGGTGCACTCGTTGAGGTCGTCGCAGTCTCCCGGGATTTGACACCCGGTACACACGTCGCCGTTCTCGTCGCACACGGGTGGCGGACACGGCGGCGTACCGGCGGCGCACACGCCGGCGGCGCAGAGTTCGTCGCCGTTGCAGAAGAGTCCATCCGGGCAGGGCGTGCCGTCCGGCAGGTCGTGCGGTTGGCACTGTCCGGCGGCGTCGCACGTGTCCTGGCCGCTGCACGGCGTCGGCCCGGCGCCGCACGGGGTGTCGACGGGCTCGAACGGGTGGTTGCAGGCACCGGCGAGACACGTGTTCTGGGTACAATCATTGCCGTCATCACAGAGACCCGGCGGCGCGGGACCGTCGGGGAGGTCGTTGGGCTGACACTGGCCCACGGCGTCGCACGTGTCCTGCGCGCTGCAGTCCGTCGGTCCGGCGCCGCAGAAGGTACCCGGCGGCTCATTCGGGTGGGTGCAGATGCCGCTGCCGCAGACGTCGGCGGTACACGCGTTGCCGTCGCCCGGGCATGACGTACCGTCGGGCATGTCGTTGGGGAGACACTGCCCGGTGGCGTTGCATGTGTCCTGTGCGCTGCAGGCGGTAGGCCCGCTGCCGCAGGTCGTGCCGGCGGTGACGGGTGTGTTGGTGCACGTGCCGCTGACGCACTGGTCCGTGGTGCACGCGTTGCCGTCGTCGCATTCGGGGTTGGTGGTACACTGCGCGACGCCGACCGGGTTCAGGTCGAAGACCTCGACGACATCGATCGCGCTGCCGCCCTCCGCGTCGATGACGACGACGCGCGAGATCGACTTGATCCCGAGCACATCGTGCAGGTTGTCCAGGTCGACGTAGATGATCGTCAAGACATTGTCACCCGGTGGCACGCTCAGCGAATCGATGTCGGCACCCTCCTTGCCGCCGGTGAAGCTCAGGAAGACCCAGTCACCATCCACGAACGGTGATCCGAGCTCCGTGTCCTGCACGCGGAGCAGGATGCCGAAATCGTCTCCCGTCGGGTTCTCGATGTTGGGGTTCTGAGGCGTGCTGTTGCTACGTGCGTTCGTGTCCAGGATCGCGAGCTCGAACGTGCGCGTCGTGGTTACGTCGTTGAGCGGACTCCCCGCCGTGTTCACGCCGCCGAGCGCGTCGGCGAAAAAGAGTGACTCGGACGGGCTGAACGCGCCGCCGAACGTCTGCATATCCGGCCTCGGGATGGACGGCGTGGAGAACCGGAATTGGACGCCGACGATGCTCTGCTGCGGGATACACAGACTCGAGTCGTACGAGGGCTCGAGCGACACGACCTCGGCCGACTGCAACACCGTCTGGAACACGTCGTTGCCCCCGGGAGGTCCCGCCGGGTTGATGATCGCGGGATCCGCGCAATCGGCGGGCATGCCCTCAATGAGCCCCGGAAACCCCATAGAGCCATGCATGAGCGCACCGTTCGTCATGTCCGTGGTGGGGTCGACAAGTGTGGCCCCATGACTGAGCACCGAGTCGAACACCGTGTCGCCGAGGTGCGCCGCGACGTACGCCCCGAAGTCGGTCAACAGCAGTTCATTGAGCTGTGGTCCCGCCGGGACCCCCTGGACGGCCGCGAACACCGTCGTCTCGAACGGCTGTCCGTTCGCGTCCTGCCCGGTCGTCGGATTGATGGCCGTTGCGATGAGTGTCGCCGTTTGCACCGGCGCGATGACGGCGGGGTCGCCGCCGTTGCTGTTGGTGGCGACGATCGTGACGTCCGCCGTGGCCGTGGCGCCGTCGGCCGCCGACGCCCCCGCCGTGACCTCGACGGTCGGGACGCCGAACGACTGTCCGCCGACGTTCATGGCGGTGGTTCCGGGACCGAACGTGGCGACGGCGGGATTGCTCGACGTGCCGCCGCTGGACGAGATGTTGATCGGGAAGTTGCCGCCGACGTTCGCGGCGATGACGGACGCCAGCCGCGTGGTCTGACTCAAGACGTCGAGCTCCTGCCCGGTCCCGTCCTCGACACCGAGTTCCGGCGGCGACGTCGTGAGCACGACGGTGCCGGGGGTCGGGAAGAACGGTCCCTCGTTGCGCACGTGCCGGTATGCGTTCTGCGCGTCCGTCGCGGGGTTGTCGTCGGCGGGCGTGGCGTTTTCGGTGGTCTTCGGCACGTCGACGTAGACGCGGGCGTAGCCGTTCGCGATGCCGGGCGCCGGCTGAGCCGTGGTCTCCTCCGGGATCTGCGCGATGAGGTTGCTGAACGCGCCGCCGGCGTGGAGCGTCATCTGATGGTCGATGCAGAGGTTGTTGCACCCCGTGTGGCAGTTGCTCGGGCAGCCGCCGAGCGGGAGGGGCTGCATCGTTACATCGAACAGTGAATCGTCGTTGCCGGCGAAGCCGTCGAGCAACGCGCTCGTCATAAGCACGGAGCCGCCTGGCAGGTCCGGATCGGCGTTGCTAAGCGGCGGGACGTGCGCGGGGTCCTTGTCGTCGTAGAGCTCGACGTAGCCCGGGTCGTCCCGGTTCACGAGGAGGTACGCACCGGATCCGTTCTGGATGACACCGCTGCTCGTCTCGGTCGGCGGATCCACCAGGTGGATGAGACTCTCGGCGTCGAGGAGCGGGAAGTTGGTCGTGCCGGTGAAGTGATGCCCGTTGATCGCGACGAGGACGTACGCCCCGCCGGTCCCCGTGATGCCACCGTCAATCAGCGCGACGCGCGTCGACGGCGTGCCCGCGAGATCACTCGTCGACGGCGGCACGCAATCCGACAAATCCGTGCAGTTGTCCAGGTACACATCGCACGCCTGGCCGTTGCCGGCGCACGTGCCCTGGTTCAAACTCCCCGCGTAGTCAACCCACGCGAGGACGACCACGCCGCTCGGCGGACGCGGGATCGTGCCCATCGGGCACATCGCGGGATTCGTTCGCACGCAGAACGTCGGCAGGTCAAAACGATAGTTCACGTACGCCGCACCGCTGCTGCTCGCGTCGCCCTCGACCTCGTAGAACGTCAGACGGAGCGCGTCCGGGTTGAGTCCCGGATCGAGGTCCGGCTCGGTCGGGAGCCAGATCTCGATGTACTCCTGATGGACATTGGCCGGGTTACGCCCGATCGGCGCATCGGCCGCGCCGCTGGGGTCCGTGTAGACCTCCGTGATAATGGGGTGGTCGGGCACCGCCCCGCTCGATACGACACCGCTCCACCCGATCACAACCGCGGCGCCATACCACGCCGCAGAGCGCGCCAAGGGCGACTGCTTCATTGCGTTTCTCCTCCAGGCCGGAATCCGTCCGACACCAACACCGTTTCGCTTCACCATCATCGTCCGATCCTTCATGCTCTAACACACCCCCCACGCGCGACGCCGCCGCGCCGGCGACGATACCGCCCTCACCCGGTCCACCGACGATGGACTTGCACCTCCATCATCCTCCGGGCGTCATGATGCCTCCGGCGGCGTTACCCTGCCCCGGACGCGGTCACCCAACCCGCGGGACGGGCGAACCGCTTGCGCAAAGCCCGCCGACGACCGGCGCCTGCGCATAGCCACGCCGCGCCGCACGCATACGTCCGGTCGGGTTGCCGTCGCGATCGTCCCGATACGTCGTCAACGCCGGGAGCGCGCGGCACGTGCGATGGTCCGGAAAACGGAGGTCGGGGTCCGGCGCCGGTCTACCGCCGAGCGCGAACCGGAGCGGCCCGCACCACGGGCCGGCGGAGCCGGCGCCGATCGGTACGAAACCTCGGGTCACACATGGGGTCCGATACACGCCCCGTTCCCCCTCCTAGCCACCCCCGGGGCCGGTCACGGCCTCGCGGGCGATCCCGCGTTGCGGCGGTGCCGCCGCGTGGCGGGCAACAGACCACACCCTCGGTTCATCATCATATCCCGGCGGGGGATCGTGAATCCACAACTATGTGCGTAAACGACGGATCCCCATCACGCCCCGCCGCACGCGCGGCAACAAAGGTAGCCACCGGCGACGGCTCATGCGGTGCCGGAGCCCCGCGCCATCGGACGGCCGCGCATGTGCACCCCCGCGTCGCCAAAGATCCAGGCGCGCGAGCCGACCGGCGGAACGCCACCCGCCCCGGCGTCCTTCCGGCGCGTCCCGGGCCACCCCGTCAAACAAATGGGGCGGATCACACGGAACGCGCCACCACCGCATCGATACACGTCGTGTCGACAGGACACGGCGAGTACAACCCGCGGTCGACGGCATCGCTCGGGGCAAAACGTCGGACCGACGCATGTCGCCGCCGACGGTGAGCACGGTCAACGGCACATGGTTGCCGACGCGCGGTCGGTGCGTTGCCACGGATCCGTTGACGGGCGCTCCGCGCCGCGACAGGAACGGAGCCGATGAACGCAGGTCACCGTTGCCGCGAACGAACCGGTCGCTTGCGGTCGCGGTTCGGTTCGCGTCAACCGGTCACGTCATGCGTGACGCGTCACTAATCGCAATCGAGTGCGAAGACACCGGTCACCACGGCATCGACGCTCACGACATCGCCCACGGTCGCGTCGGGGAAATCCGCGGGGAATGTGCCGTCGTTTGAGTCGTAGTCGAGTTCGCCGAGCCCGAGGGCGTCCACCTCGATCACCCCGACGACGACGCCGTTGAGCGTCACCGTGTAGGTTCCCGGCACAAAGTCCCAGACTTCAACCTCGAACTTGTGGCGGTCGGGGGCGTCCTTGTACTCGGCCACGCCCTGCGCGACGCCGTCCCCCGACAGCAGCGCACTCATTTCCACCGTACCGTCGGGACACGTAGAATCGCCGCCACCCGAGCCACCGTTGCTGTTGCCGTTCCCGCCGCCGCCGGCCAGGTTCCGAATGCCGTGGAGGTTCGCGCACGTGACGGCATCGGTGCAGGTGAGGAGCTCGATCGCATCGATGTTGTCCTGTACGTGCCCCAGGCCGAGCGTCGCCGCCGAGACGAAGAGCGAGGGCATCTGGCCCGGTTCGACGATGAAGATGTCGGCGGCGGCGCCGACCGCACTCGCACCGGCGATGGTCGTCAGCGACGGCGATCCTTTTGCAAGGGAGAACAGAATGACGTCCGTGCCGTTGAACACGCTGTCCTCGTTCCGGTCGAACACGAGCAGCGCGTCGACATCGTCGTCAAACTTGAGCCCGAGGTCCGTGAACGACGCAAACACCGCCGGGGGGAGCCCGGGCACGGGGCAGACAAGTACGTCGGCGGGACTCGGTCCGTCGTTGGCCGGCGGCATCCCGCCGCCGCTGCCGAACACGAGCGTCGCCGCGTGGGTCGCCGAGTAGTAGAGGACGGTATTCGGGAGCGGCGTCGTGACATTCACCATCGCATCGACCCGGTCCTGCAACTGGGCGGCGACGACATCGATCGCACTCGTCGGCGGTTGCGCCACGAAATCCACACCGCCCTCGTCGAAGTTGTTGCGCACGAGCACATTGTTCGCGATCCCGGCGGGGTCGAGCGGGCCGGTCGCAAGCGACACCAGCGCGGTGGACATGAACTGGTCACCCGCCTGTTGGCCTCGGGCCGCCTGATCCGTTGCGTTGAACGGGACGCCCGCACCGACCAGGACCGGATCCGGTGGTGCAACACCGATGGTGTTCTCGTCCACCGAGAACAAGAGCGCGAACGGCGCATCCGACGGCGTCGCGGCGTTGCTCGTCGAGAGCGCGTTGAGTTCATCGCCGTTCAGGCCGAGACCCAACTCCGCGCCGGTCACCACGACGAGCGGGTCCGGCAGCGCAAACTCCAACACGGCGTCGGCCGACACCGTGCCGTTCGACACCGACGGCGAGCGAACGCGGAACGAGTACAACGGTGCGGGCAGCGGCTGCAGCGGCGGCCCGGCCTCGGCGACGGCGGCCACACCCAACAGTGCAAGCAGCGCCCACCTATTCGCCGGTCGAGCCGCGACACCGGCTCGCTGAAACCATTTCTTAAGTCCTGTCATGGTACGTGATTCCCTCCCGCTGCAGACAACACCGGCACCGCCCATCATGGCGCAGGGCCACGGTCGGCGTGGCTCCCCGCATACTCAGCGATTGACGCTGGACCCCATGGCGGCCAGTCGGCGTCGTCTCGCAGCTTATTATACACAATTCCGGCATGAAACGTATAGCGCAGCTCGCTGTCGAACGACAAATACGCGGCGCGAAAATGTTCCAGCCCCGCACGACGATCGCCGTCGGCGAGCGCCGCGGTCGCCGCATGGAAATGCGCTTCGGCCAAGAGCTTGGATCGTGCGGGCCCGACCGCGAGCGCGACGAGATCATCAAACGGCATGTCGTGCGCGGCGAGCGCGTAAAGCGCCTGAACCCATGCCGGCGTTTGCGGCGGCACGAGCCCACGATCGAACACGACGGTGTCGGCCCGGGCGTCCAAGAGCGCGGCCGCCTCGTCCGGCTCACCGAGCATCCTCAAGCATGCCGCGGACCAGAGCACGGCCTGGGCGTCGTCGGGCGCCGCATCCGCGATGTCCCGTGCGAGCGCGCGTGCCGCGTCCATGTCACCCGCGTCGGCGTACACCAGGGCTGGATAAACGTGACTATAGAACCGGCTGTCGGCGTCGAATGTCGTGAGGGTCTCGAGGTCGTCGAGCGCCGCATCGAGCTGGTGTGTCCAATAATACAGGCGCCAACGGTAGTGGTAGGCCTGCCACGCATCACGGGGTTTCACGGCGAGCTCGAGCGCGCGCGAGCGCGCCTCAATCGCGTCGTCGAGCCGCCCGAGCCGTTCCATACACTCGGCCTCGGCGGTCACGACGAGATTGTCGGTCGGATCGACCGCCTGCCCGGACCGCGCCCATGTCAGCGCCTCCGTCCAATGGGCTGCGGGGTCGAGCCCGAGGTCCGGGGCGCCGTCCGCGATCTCTCCGGCCAAGCGGTGTGCGATCGAAAGGAGGTAATACGGATACGCGCCGTAATGGCCGTGTTGGATGAGTTGCTCGAGCCGGGCGGTCGCGTCTGCGAACGGCGCGATACTCCGGGTGGCATACATTTGCTGGTTATACGCGCGCGCGAGGTGGAGCACGGCCTGTGGGTAGAACTGGTGGGCCTCGGCGCGCAGGTCGTTCGCGCGTTTGTAGGACTCGATCGCGAGCGCGGGCCGATCAAAATGCGCGGCGATCCCGCGGAAGAACCACGCCTCGGCGGTCTGCGGACCGCCCAGGGCGTCGGCGTGGTCGAACGTTGCGCGGGACGCGTCGCGGTCGTTGTCGCGCCACTGCGTCCATGCGAGCAGGTAGAGCGCGAGCGTATCGTCGGGGTCGTCGTCGAGCACGACATCGAGCTGTTCCAGGGCACCGGCCTGGTCGGTCTCGCCGAGCCGTGCGATCGCCCGGGCGAGCGCGAGCCGCGTCTCGTCGGCGCCGAGCCGGGCCGCCCGCGCGAGCGTGTCGGCGACGAACTCGGGATGCCGGTAGTCGCGAAACGCGAGTTGTTCGTACGCCACACCGAGCAGTCGATTCCCCTCGGAGCGCCGCCAGGAGATGGACGTCGCCGCGAGCCCGGCCACGAGGACCACCACGGCCGCCGTTGCGATGATCGCGACCGCCGGGGCCTTGTGGCGACGGATCCATTTCGCGGTGTAATCCAAGATGCCGTGTCGCCGACTCAGGATCGGCCGGCCGTCGGTAAACCGCCGCAGGTCGTCGGCGAGTTCGGCCGCGGACGGGTGGCGGCGTGCGGGATCCTTGTCCATCGCGCGGAGGCAGATGGTCTCGATGTCCCGCGGAATACTGGCGTCGCGGAGTCGCGGTCTCGGTGGTTCGGTGGTCCGAATCCGGTCGATGATCTGCTCGCGCGTCGCGCCTTCGAACGGGCGCTGCCACGTGATGAGTTGATAGAGGGTCGCGCCGAGCGCGTAGATGTCGGTTCGGTGGTCAATGTCGCGTGCGTCGCCGCGGGTCTGCTCGGGAGAGAGGTACGCGGGCGTGCCCATGATCTCACCGGTGACGGTCAGGTTCGGCTCGTCCGTCAGTTGCGCCAGGCCGAAATCGACGATCCGCAGGCGACCATCCGGCCCGAGCAGCAGGTTCTGCGGTTTGACATCCCGGTGGATGACGCCCTGCGCGTGGGCGTGGGCGAGACCGTCGGCCGCACCCGCGATGAGGTCCGCAATGTGGCGAAAGTCTTCCGGCGCCCGCTTCTGCGGCGTGGCCGGCCGACGGCCCGGATGCTCGAGCGGCGGCAGTGACAGCTCGGACGCCATCCATCCGGACGCACCGGAGTCGTCGCGCGATGCGCCGGGCGGATCGGCGCCGTCTCCGTTGGTTCGCCGGGCCC
>JBHHVO010000087.1:0-10863 GCA_046754365.1 Phycisphaerae bacterium
CATTGCTTCACGTCGGACGCAGCGCTCGTCCGGTCGCGTGAGCAGCGCCAGGCCGTCCGCAGGGATGCGTCACACGGGTCGCGTGCAGCCCATACCCACACGGAGCCTGCGGTGATACCGTACACGCGTGCCATGGAGTCGCGTTGCCGGCTTGCCCCCACGCGAGGGAGCATCATCTGAACCGTAGACCTGTGCCCGACGCTCACCCACCCGACCAGGAAGACGCCGATGCGCCGACGCACGAGGCGCATCGGCGTGCGCTGGCCGAGCACACACCGACGCCCGACCCTACGTCTCCGTTCGCCGCTGTGCTGACGGCGGCGGTCGCGCCATGGGGTTTCGCGCTGGAGCCGGTGCAGCGCGACCGGCTCGAACGCCACTACCACGCCATGATCGCGGCGAACCGCCGCATGAACCTGACCCGCATCACCGAACCGCGCGACGCCGCGGTCAAGCACTACGCGGATTCATTGGCGGTGTGGTCGTGGTCGCGGCGACGTAACGCACCGGTCCGCACGGTGCTCGATGTCGGGACCGGCGCGGGCTTCCCGGCGGTGCCGCTGGCCGTCGTATGGCCGGACGTCGCCATCACGGCGATTGACGGCACAAACAAGAAGATCGCGTTCGTGAAGGACGCGTGCCGCTCGATCGGGTTGGACAACTTGACGGCCGTGCACGCCCGCGCGGAGCGGTGGGATTCCGGGGCGACGTTTGACATGGTGGTCGTGCGGGCCGTCGCACCGCTGGCGACCGTGCTCGCGCACGCGCACCGCCGTGTGGCCCGTGACGGCTATTTCATCGCCTACAAGACCGCGTCGTTGGACGAGCAGGAAGCCCGTGACGGCCTGCGCGTCGCGGCGCGCCGCGGGCTCGTGCTGCACGAGCGGTTCCCGTATGCGCTTACGTGCGAAGACGCTACGCTCCGGCGAGCGTTGTACATCTTCCGCCGTAGCAGCCCGTTGAAAAAGTCTGTGGGACCAACTTGCTAGTCGATCAAGCGCCGCTGGTGTGCCCGAAACACCCGACGGGAAAGTCGGTTCCACAGGATATCCTGTTTTCCGACGGGCCGATGGGACCGGTTGCCACGGGGTCGATGGACGTGTCACAAGACCGGGCGACGGATGGCATGGACGAACTCGTTTGCCCGTGCGCCTCGGACACCGGGAGACACGGGCAAGCTGCCGTTTGCCCATGGCACCCATCATGCGAAGTGTCGCGGAGCACGAATACCGTGTTTCACGAAGCTCGCGACTATTGGTCGGGGTGCCATGGCCAAGCGCAGCGCGGCCATGTAAATCAACCCGCGACAGGGCATGCCCGCGCGTTCGGCTTGGGCATGCCACGCTTCGGTTCAGGAACATTCCCCGCATCGCCCGGCAGGCCACCATACGCCCGGCCGCGATTGCCCGGGTCGGGGCGGGCGGATAGGATCGGCTTGCGGCCGGTGTGACGCGGCGGCCTCTCGGGCGCGGCGCAGGTTGATGAAACGTCTGTCGGATCCGCATGGCTGAAGTAGACCGACTCAAACTCGAACGCATCAGGAAACGCGATGCGCTGGTGGCGCTGGGGGTCGACCCGTACGGCGGTCGGTTTCCTGGCGTGGTGGCGTCGGAAGCGGTCCGCGCGCGGGCGGCGGGGCTGGCGCTGCAGCCGGGCGACAAGTCCGATCTGACCGTTCGCATGGCCGGTCGGATCATGCAGATGCGGAACATGGGCAAGCTTGCGTTTCTAACGGTGCTGGACGGCGCGGGCAAGCTGCAGTTTGGTTTCACGCGGGACGAACTCGGGGATCAGTGGGCGGTTTTGAAACGGCTCAGCGCCGGGGATATCATCGGTGCGGACGGCGTGGTGGGGAAGACGAAGACGGGGGAGCTGACGCTTTGGGTGTCGCGGCTCACGGTGTTGTGCAAGGCGTTGTTGCCACCGCCGGAGAAGTGGCACGGGCTTCGGGACGTCGAGCTGCGGTACCGTGCGCGTTATGTCGACCTGTTCGCGAATCCGCCGGTACGGGACGTATTCATGCAGCGCGGCGCGATCATCGGCGCGCTGCGCGCGTGTCTCGTGTCGCACGGCTACGTCGAGGTGGACACGCCCGTGCTGCAGCCGATGTACGGCGGTGCGGCGGCGCGGCCGTTCACGACACACCACAACACGCTGGACACGGAGCTGTTCTTGCGGATCAGCCCGGAGCTCTACCTCAAGCGGCTGCTCGTGGGCGGCATGGAGCGGGTCTTCGAGGTGAGCCGCAACTTTCGCAACGAAGGCATCAGCACGAAACACAACCCCGAGTTCACGATGGTGGAGCTGTACGAGGCGTACGCGGACTACCGGGTGATGATGGAGCGTGTCGAGCAGATCGCGGTGGCGTGCTTCGACGCGTCCGCGCGGTCGGCGGTGCCGCGCCGGCTCGCGGCGCTCGAGGCGGCGCTGACGCGTCTCAGGGCCGACAAGCCGGATGCGGCCGATGCGTACGCCGCCGACAACCATGTGGAGGCGTATCGACGGGCGAGCGACGGCATCGCGGGCGGTCGCAAGACGTGCGTGTTCGCCGGGCAGGTGCTCGATGTGACGCCGCCGTGGCGCCGCGTCAAATACGGCGACCTGCTGCGTGAATACGCCGGTGTGGCGATGGACGACCTCGCGGCGGTTCGGGACAAGGCCGAGGCGTGCGGCATCGACACGGCGGGCAAGGACGCCGCCGTCGTGATCAACGAGGTTTTTGAACGGACGGTGGAGCAGCACCTCATCCAGCCGACGTTCGTGTATGATTACCCGGCGGCGATTTGCCCGCTCACGAAGCGCCATCCGGAGAACCCTGCGATCGCGCTGCGGTTCGAGGCGTTCGTGTCGGGCATGGAGCTGGGCAACGCGTATACCGAGCTGAACGACCCAGACGTTCAGGCAGCGAACCTCCGCCGGCAGGTGGCTGGCGAGGGCGACGAGACGATGGCTGTCATGGATGATGACTTCGTGACCGCCCTCGAATACGGCATGCCGCCTGCCGGCGGCCTTGGTCTGGGCGTGGATCGGCTGGTCATGGTGCTGACCGACAGCCCGAGCATCCGCGACGTCATCCTGTTCCCGCTGCAGCGTCCCACCGCGCCGAAAGACCGATAACCGATGTACAAGTGGTTCTTCGCTTGGCGATACCTGCATACGAAGATCATCGCAATCTTCGCGATCAGCGGGGTGGCGGTGTGTGTGTTCATGGTGCTCGTCGCGATGAGCGTCATGGGCGGGTTTCTCGACACAGTGCGGGAACGCTCGCGGGGCATGCTCAGCGACGTGATCGTCGACAACGGGTGGATGCAGGGATTCCCGTATTACGACGCGTTCTCCAAAACACTCATGGAACAGCACGGCGACATCGTGGAGCTGGTGACGCCGCAGATCATCAGCTACGGCATCTTTCGAGTCCCGAGCACGGGCGATACGCGCCCGGCACAGGTGTGCGGCATCAAGCTGGACGAATACGTCAGGGTCGGGACGTTCGCCGAGGGGTTGCACTACGCGCGGTACTATCCCGGCACGACCAACCTCGGCCCACAACAGCAGCCGATCGCGGGGTACGGCGAAGACGGCCGGATTCACCTGCCGGATGTGTTCGAGGCGGCGAACCGGCGGTGGGCGGACGGTGCCGCAGACGCAGACGCCGTGGCCGAATATCGTGAACACCCGTTCTCGCAGTTTCCGATGCCGGGTACGCGGGTGTTCGAGGCGTGGGCGGGGCCGCCGATGCTTACCGGCGATCCGTATCCCGGCGCGATCATCGGCTGCGACATGATCAACCAGCGGACGTCGACCGGGACGTTCGAGCGATTCTATCCGCGTGGCATGCTGGTATCGCTGGCGGTCCTGCCGCTGAGCGAGGCGGGCACACCGACCGGTGAGCCGCCGGTGAATCTTGCGTTGCGGTATGCGGACGACTCGCGGACGGGCGTTTACGAGATCGACAGCATGGCCGTGTACGTCGACTTCGACACGCTTCAGCAGAAGCTGGCGATGGATCCTCAGCCGCTCGATGAGGGGGCGTTTACGCCCGCTCGGACGCGCCAACTGCTGATCAAGCTTCGCGACGGCGTTGACCTGAACGCCGCACGAGACAGGCTCGAGGCGGCGTGGCGCACGTTCAGCGCACCGCTGATCGAGCGGGGCCGCCCACGGGAGGCGCGGCTTCTCGACGCGGTTCGTGTGAGCACGTGGGAGGATCTACAGCGAAAGTTCATCATGGCGGTCGAGAAGGAGAAGATCCTCATGATGATCATCCTCGCGGTCATCAGCGTGGTGGCGGTCGTGCTCATCGGGTGCATCTTCTACATGATCGTCGAGAAGAAGACGCGCGACATCGGCATCCTCAAGGCGCTCGGTGCGTCGGGTCGGGGCGTGGCGGCGCTGTTCGTCGTCTACGCCGGCGCGGTCGGGGTGGTCGGGTCGATCATCGGCGCCGCGGCGGGCACCGTGTTCGTCTGGTATATCAACGATATACAGGACACGCTGTCGCGACTGCATCCCCAGCTTCGCATGTGGAACCCCGAGGTATACTCGTTCGATCGGATCCCGAACGTCGTGAAGCCCGGCGACGTGGTCGGCATCGCGGTGGTGGCCGTCGCGGCGTCCGTGGTGGGCTCGGTGATTCCAGCGATTCTGGCGGGGCGCGTCTGGCCGGTACGGGCGCTGAGGTACGAGTGACTCGATCGATGCTCAACGCTTACAGCCTGCACAGGTCGTACCGGATGGGGAAGGTGACGGTGAACGTGCTCCGCGGCGCGTCGTTTCGCGCGGACCGGGGCGAGTTTCTGGCCGTCACCGGCGCGAGCGGGTGCGGCAAGAGCACGCTGCTGCACATCCTCGGCGCGCTGGACCGGCCGGATCGCGGACGTGTCGAGTTCGACGGGCGGAGTTTGTTCGACGGGCCCGGACGGACGCGTCGATCGTACCGGAGCAACGTCGTCGGGTTCGTGTTTCAGTTCTATCATCTCCTGCCGGAATGCAACGTGCTGGAGAACGTTATGGTGACGCGTCTCGTGTCGCGGAGCTGGCGGCAATGGGTGGTACTGGGGGGGAAGCGGGCCGCCCGACGCGACGCGGAAGCGGTGCTCGCACGTGTCGGGCTCAGCCACAGATTAAAGCACAGACCGAACGAGCTGTCCGGCGGCGAGCGTCAGCGCGTCGCGATCGCGCGCGCGGTGGTGAACGGGCCCGCGCTCTTGCTCGCGGACGAGCCTACCGGTAACCTGGACGCAGCCATGGGCGGTGAGATCCTGGACTTGCTGGCCGAGTTCAACGCGGCCGGGCAAACCATCGTCATGGTCACCCATGACGCGGGTGTCGCCTCGCGTGCTCACCGCCGGCTGCATCTCAGCGAGGGTAGGATACAGGAGGCGACCGGCTGATCGGGACGGCGCCCGACCGGTGGCCCCCCCCAAGGAGAACCCGTCACATGAGCATCGCACCAGCCGAGGTCGGAAGTATGCAAGAGAACCCGTTTGCCCCCAAGCCGGAGCTTAAGGTATGGCTCGGCGATGGGCTTGTCCCGGTGGGGGAAGCCAGAATCAGCGTGTTTGACCACGGCCTGCTCTACGGAGACGGCGCGTTCGAGGGCATCCGGATCTACGGTGGCCGGATATTCAAGGAACAAGAGCATATCGAGCGGTTTTTCGAGTCCACCAAGGCGATCAAGCTCGACGTCCCGATGAGTGCCGCCGCGCTGAGCGACGCGATGTACGAGACGATGCGGGCGAATGACATTACGAAGGACGGCTATATCCGCCTGGTCGTCACACGCGGTGTCGGACAGTTGGGCATTGCGATCCAACGCGCGGCATGTCCGACACTGGTGATCATCGCCGACACGATCGCGCTGTATGATCCGGTGGTGTATCAGCGCGGCCTGAACTGCATCATCTCGAGCATCGCGCGGAACCACCCGAACACGCTGAGCCCCCGTGTGAAATCGCTCAACTACCTCAACAACGTCATGGCCAAGGCCGAGGCGTACGACGCGGGTGCCGACGAGGCCATCATGCTCAACACGGATGGGCGGGTGTCCGAATGCACGGGAGACAACCTCTTTCTCGTGCGCCGGGGGCGGTTGCTGACGCCGGCGGCGAGCGAAGGGATCCTGGAGGGGATCACGCGCGCGGTCGTGATGGAGCTGGCCGCGCAACGCGGCATTCCGGTCCGGGAGTGTGCCCTGCTGCGGCACGATCTCATCGTCGCCGATGAGTGCTTCGGCACCGGCACGGCGGCGGAGATCGTGCCGATCACGCAGATCGCGAAGCGCAAAGTCGGTGACGGGAAGCCCGGTCCGATCACAAGGCAGCTCATGCAGGACTTCATCGCGTACCGGTCGGCACCGTAGCACGGGTTGTCTCGGCAACACCGGGCGCCGACATCGGCGACCGTCCCATAACACCCGACACGCCGTCGGCGGCATGGGCCCGGCGTGGCCGGCTGCGCCGCAGTACCGGATCCGTGTCGGCACCGCGCGGCGGAGCGTCGCGCTGCGCGGCGCCCAGGGTGTCACACGTGAGACCCGGGGCCTCCCGCCGTGACCTGGCGGCATGGCCCCGTTGCGTCAGGCGCCGGCGTCGAGCACCGACCGCGTAGCGCCGGTCCGCCGGGCTCGAACCCCGACCCCACAGCATTCGGCCGCCGTGACGGACGTATCGGACGATCGCAAACTTCGGCCATCCCCCTCGCCGCCCGGTCCGCGTTGCCGCCGGCCGGCGCACCATACGCCCTGGACCGCACGGCGCGTCGCGTTCTTCCCCGCAAGCGAAGCCATGGACGGCGACCCGCCCGTGAGCGATGTGGCCGATCCCGACCCGGCGGCGAGCGAAGCAACGGATGCCGGCGTTCGGACAAGCCGATACACCATCGGTTTCTGGAACGAGGTAGGAACGGACGATGGGTACGGGCTGGCACGCATGGGGCTGCGGCGTCGCGGCGGCCGCGGGCATGCTGTTGTTCCTGAGATTGGTTGCCGACGAGATCGAACGGGCGGAGCGGATGCTCGGCCGGCTCGACCGCCGCGAACGCAGTGCGCAAGCGCGTCGCCTGGCGGACATGCCCGCGCCGGACGCGGCCGAAGTCACCGAAGTTGCGCGCGTCGTGAATCCCGGCCATACACAGCAGGCGGCTTGACACACGGACGCCGGGGATGCACGCGTGCCGGGCCGTCATCCGCGCGTCCGGTCGGAGCGCCAGGCGGATGCCGACCGCGACGTCGTGGGCATGGCCGGGGCAGGTGACGGCGATCTGGTTCGGCGGACATGGGCCCGGGCCTCGCGGCCACGCCGCACGACGGCCTCTTGTTGTATGATGGCGCAACGCCGCCGTATCGCGCGACGCTGTGCGATGGCGCGATGTTGCAGAAGCTCGCGTCGGGTCTTACGATCATGGCCCAGGTCCGCTGCGATGGTCGCGACGGAGCGTGCGGTGTTGGGGTGGCGTAGGGTCGCGACTTAGCGCGCGCGTACGGTTGATGTTGCATGTCGTTGTCACCGGGTCGGTTTTCGCGCCTTCGCTGGCTACAGGGTCTCGTATGCGCGGCGGCGATGGTCGGCGCGGGGATTCTCGTGGCGCTCGGTGCGATTGGTTATGCGTCTGCGCCGGTGTCGTCGGCGATCTGGATGGTGGCGGCCGGCGGGTTCGCACTGTTTCTTGCCGTCGCCCTGCTCACCGTCACGCCGCTGCTGCTCAAGATTGAATCGACGCTGGCGCGCCAACTCGGTGTGCTGCGGGATGTTCACGATGCGCTGCTGCAACAGGCATCAAGGCTCGATGAAATCGTGGAGAACACGCGTATCTCGGATGCAGCCAAGTCCGTGGCCCACCGCGAACAGGAGCTCGACGCGCTGCGTGCCGCGATCCGGGAGGATATCCGCAACGAGCGGTGGGAGGCGGCGTTCCCGCTCACCGACGCACTCGAACATCGCTTCGGTTTCAAGAAAGAGGCCGCGCGGCTGCGCAGCGAAGTTCAGGACGCGTACGACGACGCGATCCAGGTGAAACTCGCTCAGGCGGTGGAGATGATCGAGGGGTTCCAGCGCGCGCAAGAGTGGGACCGTGCGGAACATGAGATCGAGCGGCTCCGGCACATCCTGCCCGACGCATCGAAAGTGACGGCGCTGGTCGAGCGGATGGACGCGCTCAAGGCCCAGCGCAAGGAAGAGCTCATGGCCGCGTGGCATGACGCCGTTCACCGCAATGATACCGACCACGCGATCGAGGTGCTGCGCGAGCTGGATCAGTACCTTACGTCCGAAGAGGGCCGGTCGCTGGAAGCGACGGCCCGGAGCGTGTTCAAAGAGAAGCTCCTTCAACTCGGCGTGCAGTTTCGCTTCGCCGTGAAAGACAAGCGCTGGTCCGACGCGCTGAACACGGGGTTGGAGCTGGTTCGCGATTTCCCGAACGCGCTGATGGCGACTGAGGTACGCGAGAACCTGGACCGGTTGCGCGAGCGGGCGCGGCAGGCTGCGGATCATCCCGCTGCCGAGTCGGTGCGCGGGCGATAGCGGCCGGTCGACAACCTGTGTCACACGGTTGAAGCGGTGTTGTCAGTGGCAACATGTCGGGGCCACGCGCAACACGCACCGGACGTTCCCGGTCGGTGCGCGCGACGCGAGCTCGGGCGTTGCCGCGTGACACCCGGCATGCCGTGCGTCCGGCGGACGCGGTCGCACGGCGGCGCTGGGATGCCGGCCACACGCGCATGCTGCGCACGGTGAACCTGAAGTCCGCGGGTGCTGCTTCGCGGGCAACCCATCTCTTGAGACGTAGGGCTCGGGAATCCGGCCTGCGACCGGCTCCCCCGACGCCCCAAGCCATGTGGCGCCCAACCACCGAGAGGACGCGTGACGCAACGCGACGTTTCCGTCGCCGCACCGGTACGCCGTGCCGGTCACACCGCTGGAGCGTCACCGCGGCAATTTCATAGCCGCGAGGTTGTGTCGCGCCGGCCAGGCCACGACCACCACGGTCGCATCCGACGCAGCATGCCCCGAATGCCGGCGCGCGGGCCGCCGTGGTGGAGGGGGTGTTACGTCGTGCGGGATGCGTGCTCAGTACCGGATCGACCAGCGGCCATGAATAAGAAAGTGGCCGCAACCCGGATGGTGTACATGGCCTGCCGCCACACGGATCCACGTGCCGCGATCGTACACGCAACCGCAATCCGCACCGTGGGCGTGGCTGACGCGTCGGAGACGCTTGGCCTTCTTGACCCGCGGCCTCTGCTTGCTGATATGGATTCGCCGTTTTTTCTGCGGTTTCACGATGCGCACGGCCTTGTGCGTATGCGCCGGCGTCGCGCGGACAGTCCACCGCGTACCGGTGAAATAGTGCCCACACCCGGGTCCGTGCACATGGCCGTGACGCACGACGAGCCAGCGCGTGCCGTCGTAGTAGTGGTTACATCCATAGCCGTGATCGCAGTGATCGATGTCCACATGCACGACGCGCGCTGGTCTGGGTTCGTGGTTGAAGTAATGGATGCTAAGTCCACCGGCGCACCCCGTAGCCGCCAGCAGGCCGCCCGCCAGCACCGTCAACGTCGAGCCTCGCATCAACATAGGTCGAATCTCCTGAGTATCGGCAGCCGGCGCGGCTCCGTCGCAACGTCGCCCACACGACACGAATATGCGCGAGTGTACGATATCACGCCGCGCCGCCGGGACTACGGCGACACCGACCGTGCACGCCGATGCATGACGGTGTCGCGGATGGCCGCGCAGGTCGCGTCCGTGACGGTATCGGCGTCGGGCCGTCATCAAAGCACCGAGCGCAAGCCCGGAGGCATATCGCATGACGAGTCGGTGGGCTTGCACCCACCACGCTAACGGCCGGAGCCCACTTCGCCGATTCCGTAACGGACCCGCGCACGCGTTTCATCGGACACGGGCCCCGCGAGAACGTTAGGCGTTTCACGCTGGAGATTATCGGCACCGGTCCGGCGCCACGCGCGGGCCGGCTGCAGGTCGCGTGGGACCCGCGCGTCAGCCCGCGGCGCGGCGAAGTTGGGCAGCTATGGCAAGGAACGCGGACCCGCCGCCGCATCCGACGCGCGCCGCGGCATGGGGACCCGCCTTCGGGCGTGCGACGCGTGGTCGCGTGAGCCTGGCCGCCGGCCGTTTCCTTACGGGCCCGGTTCGGATCGGACCAAGAACCCAGAGAACAACGCGCGAACACCGACACTAGCCGAGTGACGTTACGACGGCCTTGACCTCCGTGTAGTTGGACAGGGCGTACTCGCCGAGCTCCCGGCCGAGACCGCTCATTTTGAACCCGCCGAACGGGATGGCGGCGTCGAAGACGTTGTAACAGTTGATCCAGACGGTTCCGGCGCGGAGGTCGGCCGCGAGCTTATGGGCCTTGCCGATGTCACGGGTCCAGACGGCGGCGGCGAGGCCGTACATCGAGTCGTTGCCGCGGCGGATGACGTCCTCGACATCGCTGAATCGCAGGACGCTGATGACCGGACCGAAGATCTCCTCTCGGGCGATCTTCATGTCATCCTTGACGTTATCGAAGACGGTGGGCTGGACGAAGAAGCCTGGCCGATCGACCTTGTCGCCGCCGGCGGCGAGCGTGGCGCCGGCACGTTTGCCGGCGTCGATGTAGCTCATCACCGTGTCGAACTGTTCCTGCGACACCTGGGGCCCCTGTGTGGTGTTTGTATCGAACGGGTCGCCGATCCGCTGCTTGTTTGCCATGGCGGTGAGGGTATCGAGGACCTGGTCGTGTACGGCGTCCTCGACGAAGAGGCGCGACCCGGCACAGCAGCACTGTCCCATATTGAAGAAGAGCGCGTGGTACGCGAACTTCGCCGCCGTGGCGACGTCGGCGTCGGCGAAGATGATG
>JBHHVO010000088.1:0-10792 GCA_046754365.1 Phycisphaerae bacterium
GTAGCAGCACGCCTCAACCCCCTGGCACAACGACCCGGCGCCGCCGAACACACCCCCCTGCGCCAGGCAATCCAGCTCCAACACGTTGTCCACGCACGTCCCGTCCGGAAGACAACACGCGCCGATCGGCAGCCGGGCACAATCACACGTGATGTGTGCACCCGAGTACGTCGCATCCATCGAGCTGATGCTCGTCAGACCGGTCGCCACGCCGTCGGCGTGGATCTGACACACATCCGCCGGATCCAGGCACATCGCGGAGCAGAACAACGTCGTGCCAGCCGCGTCGAGGTCGACGTGGCAGCAATCCTGCTCACAGCACGCGCACGCCGTGATCTTGGGGAGCTGGAGCACGATCTGAAACTCGCTCGGCAAACACGTGCCGCTCGGCGGTCCCGCCGTGACACAGTCCAGCGGCTGCAGGTCCAGGCAGAACTGCTGGGCCGGTGGCGGCGGCAGCGGACACACCTGCCCGCCGCCACACGGATCCGGGTTGCACGTCGTGCCGTTGCCCTGATACGTCCCGCCGGCACACGTGCAGTCCGGCCCGGTGAGCTCGATGCAGCCCGCGGCCCCCGGGACGTTGCAGCACGCCCCCTTGATCGGATCGAGCCGGTACGCCTCGATCTGACCGGACGGGTTGAGCCCGTACCCGGCGATCTGTCCGGCGTCGTTGATCGCGCTGCCGTACCACAGCGTCCAACCCGAACCCGTCGCGTCGACGAGTGCGTTGAGGTCCCGCATGCCGTGGCACGGGTCCCAGATGAATGCCTTGATGTCCGATGTCGGTGTGATGCTCGTGCCGACGACTTGGAGCGCGTTGTTGACGTCCCACGCCTGACTCGTCGTGTCGCTGCCGATGAGGTAACCGAGCCCCTGCGGCGCCATCGCGTTCGCCGTCAGCCACACCGTCGCCTCCATCGGATTCCCGCCGGTGTTGTTGTACGAGATGCCGACGACATCGCCGGCGTCGTTCACCGCCAGCGCGCTCGATTCGTCGTTGCCCGTCACCATCCCGAGCCCGACCATCCCCGAGCCGCTGTCCCAGAGGAATGCCTCCCGGCTGCCGCTGGTGTCCGCGCTCTGCCCGACAACCTGCACCGGCACCGCGTTGTTGATGTCGTACGCGCAGGATTCGACGTGGCCGGTCAGAAACCCCAGCGGCGTCGCCCAACTCCCACCGGACCAGATGTACGCCTCGGCGCACGACGACGCCGTGCTCGTGCACCCGGCGATCTCGCCGGCCGCGTTGATCCCCTCGGCATAGCTCGTGAACGTTTGCCCCTCACCGGACGGACACCCACCGACATACCCGAGCCCGACGATGAGATTCGTAGCGTCCCATCGAAACCCCTGCCAACCGAGCGGCGTCGCGCTCCACCCCACGACGACGTCCGCGTTGTTCACGTCCCGGCCGCGCGTATGAAACGGTATCGCCTGCAGGCTCCCGATGCCCGTGATCGTGTTGCTCTGCCAGAAGAACGCCTCGACCAGCAGCCCCGCCGCCGTGCTCGTGCTTTCGCCGCAGACGTCGCCGACGCCGTTGACGCCGAACCCCCAACTGTTGTCGGGGCCGCCACCGGGCAGGAATCCGAGTGGTGTAAGGGTATACGACTGAGCACCGGCCTCCCGTGCTGCAACACCGAGCAGACATGTCGCCGCCACGATCGCGGCGCGCACCCCGAACCTTGTCCTCCCGTCCATACCATTCGCCTCCACCCCGATGCCCGCCTGACCCGGTGGGGCTCAAGAGCGAACGCCCACGCCCGGGTCAGTTCCACGCGTTATGCATCCAACAACTCAGCGGCGCAGTCGCCCGCTACGCCGTATACCCGGCACTGATCGCTCCATATCCCCGATGCGCGCAGACCACGCGCTCGACGCGCGATAGCCCCCCGCGCCGAAAACCCGCGACATGACCCGCTGCACCGTCCGGTTGAGACCGCATATAATCGATCGTTCCAGGTGTCTCGGGACACCAATTGCCCATGATGATCAGTATAGCGATCCGTCAACACTGGTTCAAGCCCGCCGACGCCGAAACCGCGCGTGACACGTCCGCCGCGCCGGATCAGCGCCCCAAGCGCAGGCGCGGGCAATGACCGATCGCGAGCGCCGCACCCCCTGCCCGGGCGCGGCGCTCCCAGTGCGCAAGCCGGGCCATGTTCGCACCCCCTCGGTGTCCGCACCACGGGGCCGCCGGAACCGCCGCCAACCCACACCCAAGTTCCGAGTACGCCGGACCGGCCCCGCGACACCAAGCGTGGATTGAATAAGTAAGTTACTTAATGGACTATCCCGGGGCCCGACACACCCCCCGGACCACGCCCTCAACACACGCAACGGGCATGACACGCCTGCCGTGGCATACGCCGCGCGCCGTCCGGCCCCGCGATCCACCGCCCGGCGACCCGGCCCGACACACGCCCTATGGCGCCGTGGAGCGCCGCCGCGCGAACACAACAGCCCCCAACCCGAGCAACACCGCGCCCAGCGCACCCGCGCCCCACGACGACACGGCCGGGACCGGAATCCCGGGCGGTATGCACAGATCCACGCAGTCCACATTCACGGCCTGCGCGGCACACGTCTCGTCCCATATAACGTCGCAGCAAAACGGATTCACATCGCAGACCGCCTGCGCGCACGTGGGATCGTCACACCCGGGGAACTCGTTCGCAACGCAACAGTTGCTCACGATCGGCAGCCAGAGAAGATCATGCACCACGATGTCCGTCGACCCCGGAAAGTTCTCCCAGGTTGTTGTGGCCGGCGGGAATTGCGCCAGATGGTAAGAACCGTCAGCCTGGCCCGGCGTATTCGCCAACACGTCGATCGCATCGACGAACACGAGACCCGCCGTCGGCGGCGTCACCACCACTTCGCCGATCTTCGTCAGCAGATCGGGCAAGTCAAACGTGCCGCCGGCATCGAACGGGAAGTTGTACTCCATACTCACGATCCCGTCCGCCCCGAGCGTTTCGTCGAATGTGTAGAACGCGTCGTTCCCACCGCCCGGCACCGCCGATGTATCGAACGTAAACGACCCGACCGCGACAAGGGGATTATGGCTGAAGTCGAACTGCGCCACGCGGTAATCCGGGACATCCACGGGCGCCCCAAGCGGTGGTTTCGGCGTGTCCACCTCGACCTCGACGTCGATCACCACCGACTTACCGGCGCCGATCAGCCCGCTTCCCTGACGCGTCAGCACGACGCGCACTTGCGACTGCGCCAACGCCGGCCCGGCCAGCAGAATCCAAACCATGCCTGTGAATTGCCGCGTCATCGCAACCCTCCGATTCCCATGTGCTTGCTCCTGTCCCGTCGACTGGATGTGACCGTGCATTATAGGAAACCGCAACGCATGTTGCAATACCGATCCGCCGCGACCGCCCCACCGCGACATCCCGCCGCGGCGCCGAGCGGAGCGCGATTTGGAAAAGCAACGGGTCTTCCAAAAGGCGTACGTTGCGAAACCGACCGTGTCGAGCATCCACACGTTCCCAACGACCCGATCATCCTCGAAGTCCACGCGCCGTCGAGTATGATCGCGCCGATGAACCCGGTCGCGCCGGCGCCACGCCGTGCCCGCCGTGGATCCCCGCCGTCATCCCGTGCGACACGGTACGCCATCGCCCCCCCGTAGAGCGCCCCGACAAGCCGACCGCGGCGTGCACCCGCCGTCACGCCGCCGCCGGTCGCCGGCGCGCGAACACGAACGAGCCGATCACGAGCAACAGCGCGCCGAGCCCGACCGCGCCCCACGTCGACACCGTCGGTATACCGGTCACCACCACGAGCGGATCATGCAGCACGCCGTTCAACGAGCCGCGAAAGTTCTCGTAGTTGACCTCGTCGGCGCCGAATCCCGTCCTGAAGAATGCACCATCATCCTCTCCAGGTGTATTCGCGGTCACGTTGATCGCGTCGATGATCACGACACCGGGCGTCAACGGTAATCGCAGCTCCACCTCGCCGATCTTCGTCAGCGTACCGGGCAAGTCGAACGTGCCACCGTTATCGAAGTCGAAGTTGTAGTCCATCCGTACGATCCCGTCCGACCCGAACGTTTCATCGAACGTATACTGGGCGTCGTCCCCGCCCCCAGGCAGCGCAGACGTATCGAACGCAAACGACACCAATACGACATCGGGATTGTTGCTGAAGTCGAACTGTGCGATGCGAAACGCCGGAATGTCCACAGGACCACCCGACTTGGACGTGTCGTTCTCGACCTCGACGTCGATCGTCACCGCCTGACCCGGGTGAAAAGGCCCGGGCGTCTGATGGCGCAGCGCCACGCGGACGTTCGTGCCCGCCCATGCCGGCCCGGCCAAGAGAAGGACGACCGCGCCTGCGCAGAATCGATGGACCATCGTGCTCCCTCCTGCGTGCGACTTGAAATGATCACACCCATACTACCGCAACGCAGCCACCATCGCAACACCGCGCGACACCCCGCCCGCGGAACACGGCGAAGACACATGAGTGTGGCACCGGCATGTTGCCGGTGAAAACGCTCGGGGACGCGCCCGGTCGACGGCGAACGTGTTTTCCGGCCGTGACGCCCGGCGGGGACGAAGCGCCCGGAAAACACCGTGACGCCGAGGGCGCGCGCGATCCGCGTACCGGCGGGTTCAGTCTTCCGGCTTGGCCGCAGGTGCGGTGAGCGCCTCGAGCAGCGCCCGGTACTCCGCCGCCTTGTCGGGTTTGCCCCACGCGTCGTAGAGGCGCACGATCCGCTTGAGCGCGTCCGGCGTCGGCGGCCGATCGCCTCGCGCCTCCCTGATGATCGGGTAGCTCTCGATCAGCAACGGCTCGGCCTCGTCGAACCGCCCCAACATCACGAGCGCCTCGCCGAGCGCGCTCTCCGTACTCGCGATCTTCCAATCACCAGCCTCGAGCACGTCCCGCCGGATCGTAAGACACTCTCGCAGCATCGGCACCGCGCCCGCGGCGTCGCCCTTCTTGATCAGCACCGTACCGAGCAGGACCAGCGTCGACGCGACGCCCTTCTTGCCAGCGACGCTCGAACGTTGCCGCTCGATCGCCAGCGCCTCGGTGAACGCGCGCTCTGCGTCGTCGAGCGCGCCGCGGTCCCGCTGCAGCAGGCCGTACTTGCGCAGCGCCAGCGCGAGGTCGGGGTGGCTGGAACCGAGGGTCCGGCGGCGAATCGCGAGCACCTGGCGCGCGTACGGCTCGGCACCGTCCAGGTCGCCCTTGTCCCGCAACAGCCCGACGAGGTTGCTAAGCGTGACGGCTACCTTGGGGTGGTCATCGCCGTAGAGATCGCGCTTGATCTCGAGGACCTCCCGGTACACGCGCTCCGCCTCCGCGACATCACCCTTGTCCGCGAGGACGCTCGCCAGGTTGTTGAGCGCCGTCGCGACCGTCGTATGGCGCCGCCCGAACCGCGCGATCCGGATGTCGGCCTCCTGACGAAAGTACGCCTGGGCCTGGTCCAACTGGTCCCTGTTGCGCTTCGCGATCGCGCCGAGCACGCCGAGTGCCTCGGTCGTCCCGACATCTTGCGCCCCCAGGTGTTTTCGCTGCGTCGCCAGCGCCGCCGACGCGAGCGTTGCGGCCTCGGCATACTTCCCACGCGCATAGAGCGTCGCGCCAAGGCTCACCTGGGTCTCGGCCGTGTCCACGTCGTCGACCCCGAGCAGCCGGGTCCGCGAGTCCAACGCCGCCCGAAGCACACCCTCCGCCTCGGCGTAGTGCCCGTTCGCGTACAGCAGCGCCCCCAGGTTGTTAAGGCTCTCCGCCACGTCGACGGGGTCTGCCGGCACCCTCGCGCGACGGGTTTCGAGCGCGGACCGCAGCGCCGTTTCCGACGGTTGATGAAGACCAAGGCGCAAATACATCACGCCGATCGTGTCCAGCACGTACGCGAGGACCTCCGGTTCGTCGGCGAGCCCCGTCTCCGCTTCCGTCGCCGCAACATCGAGCACCTCCCGCACCGTCACGTCACGCCCTTGGGCCCGATCCGGGTCGACGAACGTCAGCATGTCGGTGAGCAACTTGACGACCCGTTTCGCCTTGAGGGCCTCGATGCGTTTGACCTCGGCCTCGCCCTCGGCCTCCGCCTGCGCCACCTCCGCGTCCGCTCGGGCCGCGTCCGCCGCGTCCTTCGCCGCCCCGACCGCCGCGAGCAGGCGCCCTTGCCTCCGGTACATGATCGACAAAGACACCGCCGCCGCGGTAATCAGCACCACGAACGTGACGATCACCGCCATCGATACCCGGTACCGACGCGCCATCTTCTTGAATACGTACCACCCGCTCGCGCGCTTCGCTTCGATCGGCTCACCCGAAAGATACCGGTCGATGTCGCGACCGAGTTCACCGGCCGACTGATACCGCCGACCACGCTCTTTGCTCAGACACTTGAGTACGATCGTCTCGATCTCGTCGTTGATCTGCCGTCGCACCGTGCTCGGCTTCGCCGGCTCGCGCTTGAGGATGTTCTCCAGCACATCGCGCATATTCCCCACCACGTCGTAGGGAAACCGACCCGTGAGCGCCTGATAGAGAACCACGCCGAGTGAATACACGTCGGTCCGCACGTCGATCTTCTCGGGTACCCCCTCCGCCTGCTCCGGACTCGCCCACGGCAGCGAGCCGATGAACTGACCGGTGATGCTGATCGCCGCCGGTTGTGAGCCCTCGATCAGGTTCCCCGTCGCCATCTTCGCGAGACCGAAATCGAGAATCTGCGGCTCCCCGTTTTCGTCCAACCGGATGTTGCTCGGCTTGAGGTCCCGGTGGATCACACCGCGGAGGTGCGCGGCGTTCACCGCGTCGCAGATCTTCGTGAAAATCCGGAGCACATCATTGATCGGCCGGGTACGATCCGCGAGAAACGCATCGAGCGGCTCCCCCGAAATGTAATCCATGACGAAATAGTGGCAGCCCGCCGCGACCCCGCTGTCATGGATCGCGACGATGTGCGGATGATTCAGCTTCGCGAGAATCTGCACCTCACGGTCGAACCGCGCCCGGTCATGCGGACCCGCGAACGGGCCCTCGCGCATCACCTTGATCGCGACCTTCCGCTTCGTGACGTTGTGGATCGCCTGATACACGACCCCCTGCCCGCCGCGGTGAATCTCGTGTGTGACCGTGTAGTTCGGGAACGAATCCGTCGCGCCGGCCGAAAGCGGGCCCGCTTCTACCCCAGACGTGGAACCCGCGGAGTCCACGGTCACCGCGTCCGCAGCACGGGCCCGGGCACGTTCCACCGCGCTCAGCGCGGCGAGCTCCTGACCGAGCTCCGGCATCAGGTCCTCGTGTGCGGAGATCACCTCGTCGTCCGTCAGTTTCGACCCGGACAATCGCTCCGCGATCACACCCTCCAGGACATGGTCGATCCGAGACGCACGATCCGCGTCCGCGTTGCCGGATGGCGGTTCGCCAGCCATCGCCGTGCTCCAGGTCTTCGGCGGACCGATCTACAACGGTCGCCACATACCCATAAACGCCAACCGCGCACCGCGCGCCCACGCATCGACCCGGCCGCCCCTCGCTGGCCCGGACGCCGGCGTCAACGCGTCCGGCTCAGGAACATCGACGCGCTGCCCATCTTGCCGTGGAGAAGCTTGAGCCCGCGCCGACACAGACCATGGATCGCACGATCCGTCCGCCCCATCCGCTCAGCGGCCTCCGCCACGCTGCAACCTTCCAGGTACACCAGGCGGATCGCCTCCGCGTAATGCGGCGGAAGCTCCCCGATCGCCTGCTCCATCGCAGCACCCGCCTCGCGACGACCCACCACGCGGCTCGGCGTGCTGTTCGAACCCGCAACCATATCCAACAACGACACGAGCGAGTCCTCGAACCGACGCGCCGGCGCACGCACCGCATGAGCACCACCACCACGCTTGAGCGCGCGCCGCCGCCGAACCGCCTCGTGAAGCTTGCGGATCGCGATCGTCGCCAGCCACCGCTCGAACGCATACGCACCCTCCGGCTTGAACCGACCGATGTGCCGGAACACCTCGACATACGTCTCCTGCACGATGTCGTCCGCGTCCACAACACCCTGCAGTTCCGCCGGAAGCCGAACCGCGACATACGCACCGAGCGCGCCACGCGACGCCGTCAAGAGCTGCGTCAGCGCAACCGTGTCACCCGCGGCCGCCCGCTCAACAAGCCCGGATTCGCACCCCTCGCCTGCCATCGCTGTGCCCGTCCACCCGATCCTGAATCGATCGCACCTATCCTACACCCGTGCCCGCCCCAGGCAATCACTCCGGCATCCGCATACGGGTCCCCGTCAAGTTACAGCCCGGGCCTCCACCCACCGGTGTCGAAGTCCCATGAGGCCTTGCACCCCCGATCAGAGCGTAACCGCGCGGGGTCCTCGCGCGCCCGACGACCCCACCAGTTGCCGGCACCCCACGCCGAGCTTCGCGAACCCGCCCACAAACCTCACGCAGACCATCGGCACACATGGTTGCGCGGGTTTTCGATCCGATCCGAACCGCGCACGGCGGGAACGCGCCGGGGCCGAAACCTACACGAACACGCCGGAACTGCACCACGCGCGCACCACCCCCACGCGAGTGACGCAATCCCATAAACCATCGCCCGAATCATCAACCCGTCGCGTCGCCCGTCACCTTCCGGACCTCGGGGACAACATGATCCCCACCGCGACACGACCCCGCCGGCCGCGCCGGTCCCACGAGCATCGCCCCCCACCTCCGGAAAGGAAATGGGCCACCCGCCCGCCGCACCCCTGGGACATGCGCCCACACCGGAGCGCCACGCACGCCGTAACACCCAAACCCCCGCCACCCCGGTGGCGTCACGGTTTTTTTGGGCGCGCCCGCCACCGCCCGCCTTTGTAGCCATGTGGCCACATGGCACGGCCGGCACGGAAGCCTCGCTCAGCGACACGGCGTGCACCCGTACCACCACCGGAACTACCGGTGTGGGACCGGCGCATCTTGCCGGTCACAACGCGGCTTCCAGCGCGTGCCACACCGTGGCCCAACGGGCCGTATGGCAACCGATACTCGAACCGAAAAGGAGGATTGTCATGACACGAACCAACCAACGCAACGACCGCCCGGCGCCGCGCATCCGGTACACGCGAGGGGCAAGCGCGCTCGCACTCGTCGCCGGATATGTCTTCGCCGCCGTCGCGCCGGTGGCGCCGGCGAGCGGCCAGCCCGTAAGCGGTGACTACGGCGACGCGCCGGACGGACGCCCCGCCCGGGGACCCCCCCCCCCCCACCGAGGCCGGTCCCGGCCGACGCGCGCACTCCCGCAACCCCGGTCGCGACCACCAACCCCCGCGTCGGCAACCCAGGCGGCCATACACTCAACACCACCGACGCCTGGCTCGGTCAGGTCGTCAGCGCCGAGATCGGGCCACGCGATCCCCAGGACCCCGACCAGATCGAAAACTTCGTCGATGACGACTTCGACGATGGGTGGATCGGCGGACCGTGTCCGTCCGGAACGCCCCCCGTGCCGTGGCCTTCGCTCATCCCCGTCAACCTCACGTTCGACGTCACCGTCGCGCCCGGCGCGCCCAACGTCGTCCGCTACCTCAATGTGCTCATCGACTTGAACTACGACGGCGAGTGGAAACGCTGGACGGGCGGTTCACCCGCCATTCAGCCCGCGCTGCCTACGCCCGAGTGGGCCGTGGTCGACTTCCCCGTTTCCGTCACGCCGGGCACGACGGCGTCCGTTACCGTCGTCACCAGTTTCCCCATCGCATTCGTCGGACCGTGGATGCGCGTCGCCCTCACAGACACGCCCATCACCGGTTCGTTCGTAGACGACGGTACCGGCTGGGACGGCAGCGGAACGTTCAACGCCGGCGAGATCGAGGACTACCAGGCCGCCGTCGCCCTCGCACACGCCGCCGCCGCCGCCAACGCCGCACGGTCGGCCAGTCAGTCCGCGTCAGCCGCCGTCGCCGTGTCTGCGCAATACACCGCCTGGGTGTTCGCCTGGCAGTGGGTCTACGAGTGGTCCATCGAGGTCATGGCCGACTTCGCAGCCGTGGATCTCCAGGCGGAACTCGCGCTCGCGATCCAGGCCCAAGCGCAGGCAGATGCGGCCGTCATCGTCGCGCAGGAGGCCCAGGATTCCGCGGACGACGCCGCCGCGGCAGCCGTCGCCGTTTGCGTCGAGGCCGACATGTGGGCCGCCGCCGCCGCATCCGTGTGCGTGAGTTGTCCCTGCGCTACCGCATGCGCCGACGCGTCCGCATCGGCCCAGGCGTCCGCGCTCGCGTGTGCCCAGGCACAGGCCGCCGCTAGCGCGTCCGCCCAGGCCGCGGCGTCCGCCGTCGCCGTCGCCCAGGCGCACGCGTCCGCCGCCGCCTCCGCCGTCGCCGTCGTACAGGCGCACATCCAGGCGTTCGCCGCCGCGATCGCCATCGCCGGTGCCGACGCTACCGCGATCGCGGACGCGTGGGCGATTGCCCAGGCCAGTGCCTCGGCCGTCGCCACGGCGCAGGCGAACGCGAGCGCGGCCGCGAGTGCGGCCGCGAACGCCGCGGCGACAGCCCTCTCCGCCGCGTGCGGTGGCAACGCCCAGGCCGCCGCGCTCAACCAGGCCGGGGTCCCGACCGGTCCGGTACACACCGCCGAGGACGTGTTCCGCTGCCCCCAGGTCCAGGCACGCGGAATGCTCATGTCGATCGAGGACCCCGACGTCGGCGAGCTGCGCTTCGCCCGCACCCCGCCGACGCTGTCGGCGGCCCCCGAGCTGCCGCGCCAGCCCGCACCCCGTCTCGGCCAGCACACCCGCGAGCTGCTCGAGG
>JBHHVO010000089.1:0-10739 GCA_046754365.1 Phycisphaerae bacterium
TCTCGACGACATCGACGTCCTCACCCTCGGCCACGGCGGTACAGGAATCGCACCGGCAGCACGGCGTGACCGTAGGTTCGTCGACCGCGAGGCAATTGAGCGATTTCGCGAGGATGCGCGCCATCGACGTCTTGCCGACGCCGCGCGTCCCCATGAAGAGATAGCCGTGGTGCACCCGCCCCGACGTGATCGCGTTCTTGAGCGTCGTCGCGATCGCATCCTGGCCGACGATTTCGTCGAACGTGTTGCTGCGGTACGCTCGTGCGAGCACGCGGTACGACATGACGGACGATCCCAGGGCTTCCCTCAGGCCGCGGCGGAACGGCCCGAACTGCAACACGCGGGGCGCCGATACATCCGGCGGTCGTTGACGGCCAGGTGGGCCACGGCACCTGAGTGAACAAGGGGGGCTGCTCGGTCTCCCGCCTGACCCATTGCCTCATCCGCCCACTGCATGGGACCTGGCCGTCAACGACCGTCGGCGGCCAACGCCATCGAACACGTTCGGCACGAGACGCGACCCCCACCGCCCCGCAACGCCGCGGCCCACACACGCCGCGGCGGCGACACACACGGATCACGCTCGATGCACGCGATCGTGCTCGATGCGCGGGGGGCCTGCTCGATGCACGGGGATCATACCAGCGACCCATCCGTTCTCCAAGCCGTCGTGTCCCGCGCATCGGCGCGGGGGTGCGTAACGTCTCCAGCGGCCGCGATCCGAGGCCCAAGCGCAGGGTATCACCGACGCGCGCGGGGCACGAGGGAACCTGTTGGCCGGCGCTCGAGGTTCCGATGGCGGTGTGGATTTCGGGTCGGCGCCCCCGCGGGTGTCCGGATGCGTGGACCGCCGGAAGTGTCTCGGACCCGCGGCGGCGTGACGACGGAATTGGGCCGTGCACGCATGACCACCGGCGGGTACAATGGCCTGCCATGTTTCGCATCATGTCGCAGCCGCTGTTTCGGCTGCTGTTGGCGGTGTTGCCCGCCCAGGCAGTCACGCCGGACGCGCCGTCCGATCGGACGGTCGAACGACCCGAACGTCCCATCGGACGTTTCGAGCGGATGATCGACGGCGTGGCCGATCCGTCCGGCGTCGCGATTGCGCGTGACGGCACGATCTACATCAGCGATACGGCGAACCGGCGGATTCGCGCATTCGATCGGCGCGGCCGGCCGCTCAACGCGACCGACGACGCGGCGGCTCGATCCGATGTGCACACGCCGCGGGGCCTGGCGGTCGCGGGCGACGGCCGCCTCTACGTGGTCGACGCCGGCACCGATGAGGTCAAGGTCCTGGATCGTACGGGGCGGGTGGAGCGAGCCTGGGGCGGTCATGGCAGCGGTCCGGGGCAGCTCAACACGCCGACCGGCATCGCGGTCCGCGCGGGCCACGTCTACGTCGCCGACACCGCGAACCACCGCGTGTGTGTATTCGACACATCGGGCCGCTACGAGCGATCGCTCGGCGGGTATGGTGAGACAGCGGGCCGACTCAATCGACCCGCCGACGTCGCGGTCGACGCGAAGGGACGGGTGTACGTCGCCGACACGCTCAATCACCGGATCCAGGTGTTCGATGTATCCGGGGCGTCGCTGGCGACATGGGGCACGCGCGGCGAGCTTCCGGGCATGCTCGTCAGGCCGACCGGCATCACGGTCCACCGGAACCTCGTGTTTGTCGCGGATGCGGCGAACCATCGCATTCAGGTCTTCGACACGGCCGGGAAACACCGGTACTTGTGGGGCAAACACGTGATTCAGCCGCACGAAGGCGACGGCCGGCTACACTATCCATCCAGCGTCGCGGTCGCGCCGGACGGGGGGGCCGTCGTCGCGTGTGAGGCGTTTGAGGATCGCTGTCAGGTATTCGTGCGACGCCGGGCGGGCGACGTCGAGGAGCCGAACTTCGCGGCGCTGTTCGGCACCGACATGGGCGGGCACTTCGGCCGGCGACTCGACACGTCGGGCGGGCTGCTCGCGATTCCGGTGCCCGACACGCAAGGCGTCGCGGTGTACACACTTGCGCGGGATCAACCGATCCTCGTGACGCAGTTCGGCGGATACGGTACGGGTCCGGACCAGTTCAGCCAGCCGGCGGGGGTAGCGTTCGCGGCGAGCCGCTCACTGCTCTACGTGCTGGACGCCGGGCGTCGCCGGGCTTGCGTGTTCCGCCTCGCGTACGACGCGCCGGAAAACATCCGGTTCCGCCCGAACATGGCGCGGTTCGTCAAGGCGTACGACCTGATGCGTCGCGGGGTGTCGTCGGGCGACGCGGCGCGGGGGTTCGTCGTGACCGCGGTCCGGACCGGTCCCGACGGCACGATCTATGTGTTGGAAAGCTGCGGCCCGCGCGTGCTCATGTTCGACGACCGGTTCCGGTTCACCGGGTCCTTCGGCCGGTACGGCACGAGACACGGTGAGTTCCGTAGCCCGACCGACCTGACCGTGAATCCGGACACCGGCACGGTCTACGTCGCGGACGCCGGCAACGATCGCGTCCAGGCGTTCGACGCGACCGGGGCATTCCGTTACGCGTGGGGTGGGCACGGTGACGCGCCGGGGCGGTTCCGATCGCTGTTCGGCATCACGGTCGGGGCGGACGGGCACGTTTACACCACCGACGCCGGCGCGCACCGCGTCCAGAAGTTCGACGCGGGCGGGCGGCTCGTCGCCGATTGGGGCCGACGGGGGATCGGTCCCGGCGAGTTCTTCAAGCCCGCGGGGATCGCGCAGGACGATCGCGGGCGGATCATCGTGCTGGACCACGGGAACCATCGCGGCCAGGTGTTCGATGAAAACGGTAAGTTTCTCGCGGCGTTCGGCTCGAGGCTTTACATCCTGCCGACGTTCCGGCGGGATGAGTGAAGGCGGACCCGCCGGGCGCGTAGACGCGGCGCGGTTGGGTATGGCACGACGGATCGGCGCATGACACCCGATGCGTGTGAAATCGCCGACGAGCGCACAGATGCCGACCATGGGTCGTCGGCGACCCGCACGGCGCGCGTGGCGGCGCATGTCGCCGGGCTCCCGGTCGCACTCGCGTGCGCCGCAGCCGCGGGCTGCGCGCCGACGAGTCCCGCCGACGCGTACCGCCGCGCGATGGACGCGCCGCCGCGCGCCGCGCATGCACCGACGCCGGACCCGGCGGTCCGCCTTCCCTACCGGACCCGCAGCAATGACGGCACGTACGTCGTCGCGTACCGACCCGTGCCCGATCCCATCCCGATGAACGACATGTTCGAACTCGAGGTACTTGTCGCCCCGCGCGGCACCGAGCGCGTGACACCGCCCGACGTCGACCTCGCCGTCGACGCATCGATGCCCGCGCATCGACACGGTATGACAACCCGCGCCCGTGTCACACGTACGGGCCCCGGGCGATACCACGTCGACGGACTGCTGTTTCACATGCCGGGCCATTGGGAGTTGTACTTTGACATCACGCGCGACGGAGAAACCGAGCGCGCACAGGTCAACGTGGATCTCGAATGATGGCGCCGACCATACATCTCAGGCCGTGGCGCGCGAGCGTTGTCATCGCATGGCACGCCGCCGCGCTCGCCGTCGCCGTCGCGAGCGGGGCGCCACGCGACACCGTGACGTTCACCCCGCAAGAACGCCGACGCATCCTCCAGCACGCCCCACTGCCCCCGCCGCCACCCGTACCATCCAATGCGTTCGCGGACAACGCGGCCGCCGCGCAGCTCGGCCGGTCCCTTTTCTTCGACAAGGGCCTCAGCGGCACCGGCCGACATGCGTGTTCCACCTGCCACGAACCCGCGAAGGGCTTTGCCGACGGCCGGTCGCTCGCCGAAGGCGTCCGACGCCTCACGCGACACGCCCCCACGATCTGGAACGCCGCGTACAACCGATGGTTCTTCTGGGACGGCCGTGCGGATTCGCTTTGGGCACAGGCCCTGCGACCCATCGAACACCCGAGCGAAATGGCCGGCAGCCGTCTCCAGATCGCCCATCGCATCGCGGACGACGCCGCGCTCCGCCGCGCCTACGAAGCCGTCTTCGGCCCGCTGCCGGACCTGTCCGACCCCGCGCGGTTTCCCCCGACCGGGCGACCGATTCCGGATGAGCCCGACGATCCGATGCACCGCCGTTGGGTGTCCATGACCGACGCCGACCGCGACGCCGTCATGCGCATCGCCGTGAATGTCTGCAAGGCGATCGCCGCGTACGAGCGTCTCATCCTGAGCCGCCACGCGCCGTTCGATCGCTTCGCGGAGGGCCTGCGCACCGGCGACGCGGACAAGATGCGCGCCCTGTCACTTGCGGCCCAACGAGGCCTCAAGCTCTTCGTCGGCAAGGCGAACTGCCGACTCTGCCATAGCGGGCCCAACTTCTCCGACGGAGAGTTCCACAGCACCGGCGTACCAACGCTCGACGACGGTCCACCACAAGACCCGGGCCGATTCGCCGGCGTCGAGACCGTCTTGTCCGATCCGCTCAACGCGCGCGGTCCGTACAGCGACGAGCACGACGGCGCCGGCGCACGCAAGCTCGCGTTTCTCGCCAACGGCCCGCAAAACATCGGCGGCTTCAAGACACCGACCCTGCGCAACATCGCCGTGACCGCGCCGTACATGCACCAGGGGCAGTTTGCCACGCTCCGCGACGTGGTTCGGTTCTACTCGACCATGGACGGGGCGATCCCACCCGGGCACCACCGCGAACTCATACTCAAGCCGCTCAACCTCACGCCGGGCGAACAAGCGGACCTCATCGCGTTCCTCGAAGCCCTCACCGACACCGCGATCGACCCGAGCCTACTCGAGCCGCCCGACGCGCCGTACCCGTAACGCCGGACGCCGCCGCGCGTACGCCGATGCACCATGGGGCATCAAACCGCCGCCATCGCACGGGCACCGCACGCCCGACCACGATACCGGAAGATGCCCATCGCGCCGGCGCTATTCGACGAGCACCGTGCCCGTGCCGGGCGCCGCCGGCGTAACCACCGCGCCCGTGTCCGGGTCCACCACCTCCTCTACCCCGGGCGTATCGATCTGGATCACCAGCGTCGCCGTCTCGCAGTCGATGCCGTCGACTGCCGGCCGGATGAGCCGCACGGTCGACACGATGTCGCCGGTGAAGGATTCATCGCTCGCGCCGGTACCGCTGAACTGGATGTTGCCCGGCTCGAAGAACGGCCCGAAGCCGCTGCTTGTGAACCCGAACCCCGACGCGTCGAACGGTGCACGCGCCGAGATGCCGATCGTCTCGCCGCACTTGATCGATCCGGTCGCCGCGCCGCCCGCGGAGATGAGCAGCTCCCGGCTGTCGATCTGGTTCAGGATGTCGGCGCCGGCGACGCCACCGACCGCCCCAAGGACCTCCGACTCGAGACCGGGCATGCTCACCTCCAGCTTGACGCTCGCCAGCACATCCGTGTTGTTCACAATCCGGACCGCCACCGACGGCAGCGCCGCGACGCGCTCGTTGAACGCGGCGAGCTCCTCCTCGCTCGGTACCAGCGCCAGCAGATCGCCGAACGGACCGACGCAAGCGGCGAGCGCGCACGCCGCGCACGCCACAAGCCCGACCGCAAGCGGCCGTCCGTGGCGCCCCCGTCTCCTCGCCGAACGCGTACGCAGTTTCAACATGGCGTTTCTCCTTGCCCGATGTGTGGCCGCCGGCGCATCCGCGGCCGAGCGCGACGCCGGTACCGGCCGTTACCGGTCGCATGGTACGCGCGCCACACGTGTCCCGGCAAGGTCCCGCCGGCGCAATTGCCCGCACGCGCCGTCGATGTCCGCGCCCCGGCTGCGACGCAGGTGCACGTTTACGCCGCCACCACGCAGCGCGGCCACGAACGCATCGGCGGCCTCCGCGCCGGGACGGTGGTACGGCAGGCCGGCGACCGGGTTGTAGGGGATCACGTTGACGTTGGAGCGCATGCGCCCGCACACCGCCGCGAGCCGGCGGGCGTCATCCACACCGTCGTTCACGCCGCCGAGCAGGACATACTCCACGGTGACCTCGCGCCCGGTCCGATCGAAGTAGTACCGCGCCGCGTCGACCACTTCGCCCATCGCGATATGCGCCGCCCATGGCACGATGCGCCGGCGCAACTCGTCCGTCGGTGCGTGAAGCGACACCGCGAGCGTCACCTGAAGCCCCTCGTCGGCGAGCCTGCGCATCTGCGACGGCAACCCCACCGTGCTCACCGTGATCTTCCGGGCGCCGATGCCCATGCCCCAGTCCGCGTTGATCGTCCGGACGGCCCGAACCGTCGACGCGTAGTTCGCGAGCGGCTCCCCAAGCCCCATGAACACGACATTCGTCAGCCGCGACGCGGCGCCGCACAGCCGCCGCACACGCATCGCCTGCTCGACGATCTCACCGGCCGAAAGCGATCGCTGCAGACCGTCGAGCCCGCTCGCGCAGAACACGCACCCCGCCGGGCACCCCACCTGCGTTGAAATGCACGCCGTACGGCGATCGCCGTCCGGGATGAGCACGCATTCGCTCGTGGTCCCGTCCGGCCACGCGAGCAGCAGCTTCGTTGTCCGGTCGCGCGCGACCTGCCGCGCGGCCACGGTCGATGTGTAGAGCGGCACGTCGTGTGACAGTCGCTCGCGGAGCCGCTTGGACACGTTGGTCATGTCGGCGTAGTGCTCGACGCCGCGCGCGTAGACCCAGTCCAGGATTTGTGCGGCCCGATACGCCGGCTCACCCCATGACGCGAGCATCGCGCGAAGCGACGCCGGCGTTTGGTCGAACACGCCGCGCGGTGGTCGTTCGGGATTGGCCGCCGGTGCGACGTCGATCACAGTCCCTCTCCTGCAGCCTCGCCCGGTGCCCCATGGCTTCAGCCGTGGGGGACGCACCCACATGTTATGCCACGATCCACAACCACGCATCCGCCGGCATGCACGTATGCACGACGCGCCGGCCGTCGTGGCGGTTGAACCATCGACAATCCAACGGTCCAATACGACAGGCATGTCCCACCGCGACGGCCATGCCCGCAACGATGGACCACAAACACGATACGTCAGACCCACGCCGCCCCGAACCGCCCCGAGGCGCCATGGTCAGTGCGCGCGCCGGCGCCGCGATCGCGCTCCTCATCGGCGTTGTGGCGGCCGTGCGGCGGACGTGGCTCTGCGACGACGCGTTCATCTCGTTTCGCTACGCCGCGAACCTCGTCGACGGACTCGGGCTCGTGTTCAACGCGGGCGAACGCGTCGAGGGTTACACGAACTTCCTCTGGACCATCTGGATCGCGGTCGGCATGCGTGTCGGCGTCGGGCCGGAGGCGTGGGCCCCACTGTGGGGTATCGTGTGCTACGCCGGTTCGATCGCCCTGCTCGTCGGCCTCCACTACCGTCTCCGGCGGTGCGCACGCGCGCGAGCCCTCGGCGTGCCGGTCGCGGCGCTGCTGGCGGCACTGCACGCGGACTGGCAGGTCTACGCGACCGGCGGGCTCGAAACGTCATGCTTCACGTTCCTCGCGCTGGCCGGGTTTGCGCTGGTCACCGGCCCGCGATCCGTTCCGCGGCGGGCCGCAGTGGCCGGCGTCGTGTTCGCGCTCGCGACCATGACCCGCCCGGACGGCATGATCTTCGCCGTGCTCGGCGGGGGGTATGTCCTGTGGGTCTACCGGCCGCGGCTACCGGCCGCCGTTGCGTACGTCGGTGCGTTCGCCGTCCTCTGGGGCGCGCACACCGCGTGGCGGATACACTACTACGGCGACTTCTTCCCGAACACATACTACGCCAAGTCCGCGAACCTCACGTGGTATGCGCAGGGCTGGGTCTATGTGCGGCTCTACTTCGCGCGGTACTGGATCCTACTCGCGGCGCTCCCCGTAGCCGGCGCGGTGCTGCACCTATGCCGATCCACCGCGCTACCGGCGTCGCCCCGGCCGGCCCCAACCGCGCCCGCGAACACACCTGGGGATCGCGCCGCGTCGGCCATGCTCCTCGCGGCGGTCATGGCGCTCGCCTACACGTGGTACGTCATGCGTGTCGGCGGCGACTTCATGTTCGCCCGGCTCTTGATCCCGGCCACACCGTTTTACCTCATCGTGCTCGAGCACGGCATGTGCCTCCTGACGGCGCCGCACCGGCCTCCCGCGCGCGGCGATACGCCGGACGCGCACGCGTCGCCGCGACCCGCCGCGCGGCCTGCCGCCGCGAACCGCATCCCCACGCCCGCCCGCGGATCCGTGCTCTTCGAGCGACTCAGGGTCGGCGTGCCCGCCGTCGCCGTGGTCTGGTTCGTGCTCATCCTCGCGGCGGAGGCGTTGGAGCGTCGTCCCGGACACGTTCCGGCCGGCGTGCCGCACCGGTTGTTGCGCATGTTGAACCCGCTACCGACCCGCGGACACATCAGCGGCATCGTCAACGAACCGCTCTACTACCCGGCGGAAGACATGCAGCGCGCCAGGCAGCGCGGCCTGACCGTGCGACCCTTCTTCGACGGCCTGCCGATAACCATCGCATACTACGGCGGTGAGGCGCGCTTCGTCTACTACAGCCGCGTCGCCGTCGCCGTCGAAGGCGCCGCCGGCCTCACGGATCGGTTCGTCGCGCACCAACCCCTAGCGCGCCGCGGCCGCGTCGGCCACGAAAAGAAGGCCACCGCCGACTACCTCCTCAACACGCGCAACGTACACTTCCTGTTTTCCCGTCAGGAGGCCGAACCGATCCACGCCGAACTCGACGACGCGATCCCATGGGCCATCATCCACTTCAGCGACACCGTCGCCGCGCGCGTGCTCCATTGGGACCCGCGGATCATGGCCGCCATGAAACAGCGCGGTGCGCGGTTCGACGACATCACGGCACGGATCGATGCGGCCATCGGCCGCATGCACGCCGTGCGTGGCCCCATCACGATGGGGTCGCCTTCTGGTGGGTCCCCCATCCTTCGCCATCGGCAAAGGATGGGGGACGGAGTCGCGACGCGGGCGCCTCCGGCGCATCCGACGCTTCGTAGGTCGTGAGCATCCGTCCATGGCGATCCGAACTTCGCGCGTATCGCATCCTTCCCATAGGGAATGGTAGGGGATGGATTCACCAGGGGGTAGGGCAGGTGGTTCACCTGCCTTCACCATCGGTGTGGCGTGCGGGCGACGGTGGCCCGGCGTGGATGGTGCAGGCAGGTCGTTGACCTGCCCTACGTGGCTATGCCGGGCCGGTGGTGGCGGTGAGGAAGAGGGCGTGGTCGGTGAGGTCCACGGCGCCGTCGGCGTTGAGGTCGGCGGGCTCGCACGCGGGGGGAACGGCGGCGCCCTGACCGGTGAAGCAGTTCTGGAAAAGGGCGGCGTCGTTGAGGTCGACGTCACCGTCGGCGTCGAGGTCGGCGGCGACGGCGGTCGTGATGATGAGCGTCGGGTCGCTGATGCCGATCGTGCCCATGGCGAATATGTCGCTCGTGACGGTCGAGAACCGCAGGAAGAGATGCGGCTCGTCGTACGCGACGCCCTCCCTGACCAGGTCGGTCACGTCGAGCTGAAAGAAGCCGCCCATGTCGTTCTCGAAGCTCATCCGCCACTTGCCGTCGAAGAACGACTCGAGCGGGAGTTCGTCGATCGTCTTGCCCTCCGCGTAGATGTCGATGACGCCCACCGGCGGACCGGGGTCGAAGTTGAACAGTAGGAAGTCGAAGATCGCCTCTTTGATGTCCTTGGCATCGTCATACGCGCTGACATCGTACATGATCATCGTGCGGTCCTCGAATCCGGGCCACGGCGCGTTGCCGAAGTCGATACCCATACCGTTGAGGCCGCAAAGGCCGTCACACCCAGCTGCGTTCCACCACCGTACAGAGATCACATCGATCGGGTGCAGAACGACCGTCTCAGCGGCCGCATACGATGATGTAGCGCAGACAACCACGAGTTTCATGATTGCGGTTGGTCTCATCGCTTTATGTCCTTGTGCGATTCGGCGCTCCGCTGTGTACCAGGATATCGTCGGCTCCGCAACGACGTCTTCTTGAGCCGGAGTACACCAGGCTCACTGGAGCGGTCGAATCTTGGGCGACGGGAACCCGATTAAGATCACCGCGCGTACAGTGAAACGTTTCTGTTCGCGAAGGGTTGACCGGACTCTCAACACGGCGGATTCTACGGATGCACGTGATGCGCGCGGTGCATCGCCACCTTTCATTGTCATCGGATCGAGGAGAGAACACCATGAAGACGTACCTGTTTGTGTTGCTGAGTCTCGCTTACGCCGTGACAGCCAACGCCCAGACGATCGTGCGTGTGGACACGGACTCGGTCTGCACGAACCCGTGCGACCTTGACGGCGGAGACTGCGACGGGTCGACGTGGGCCAAGGCGTGCAGCCGACCTGGGGCGCCACGGGCGGGTCCGTTTATGTGAACTGCCTGCTTGTCAGCAATTCGGCTATCGATGGCGGCGGCATGGCCGTTGTCGACGGGCATCCCGACGTCGTCAACTGCACGTTCGTGCGTAACGTCGCCGACAAGACGACCGGACTTGGCGGAGGCATCCGCGTGGCCGGAGGCACGAGCGCGGTGGATGTGGATAACTCTATTCTCTGGGCGAATGTCTCGAGCGGGACAACGGTGCAGGACCAGATATTCCTGGTTCTGGCCGGCAACGGCGACTCAACCGTGGACTATTCGGATGTGCAGGACGACGCGCCGATCCCGGGGATCGGCAACCTCGGGAAGTGGCCGTGCTTCGTGAGCAAGACCGATTTGCGCCTGACCGGGACGTCCCCGTGCGTGTCTCCGTGCATCGA